>CANGZO010000041.1 GCA_947458305.1 Comamonadaceae bacterium | reverse complement strand
CGGTGTTTACGTTCTTCGCGTTGGCGACGATCACGAAATTCGGTAGCGATGACTCAATCCTTTACGGAACAAAACTGCGAAAAGCAGCCTATCCATCTTTGTGCCCACGGGCCAAAGCTTGTGGCGAAACTCACCTTCAGGCTTTAGAAGCGATGTCGGCAGCAATGAGTTCTATGAACGCATCGATCGACATCACACCGAGGTCTTTGTTGCCTCGGGCGCGCACTGCGACGGTACCTGCTGCCTTTTCTTTGTCGCCAGCGACAAGGATATAAGGCAACTTTTGCAACGAATGCTCTCGTATTTTATACGTGATTTTCTCGTTACGCAGGTCCAAATCAACCCTAAGGCCTTGATTTGACACTGATTTTTGCAGTTTTGCAGCGATTTCACGACAGTAATCGGCCTGTGCATCGGTGATATTGAGCACTGAAATCTGCACTGGCGCCAACCAAGTGGGCAAGGCGCCTGCATGCTGCTCGACCAAAATACCGATGAATCGCTCCATGCTGCCCACGATGGCGCGGTGCAAAATCACTGGACGCTGACGGCTGCCGTCTTCGGCGGTGTATTCGGCATCCAGACGCTCGGAGAGGTTGAAGTCCACCTGGATCGTGCCGCACTGCCACTCACGGCCAATGGCATCTTTCAGGGTGTATTCAATCTTGGGCCCGTAAAAAGCACCGTCACCTTCGGAAATAACGAATTCGCATCCCGAGCCTCGCAAACTGTCCATCAAGGCTTTTTCAGCTTTATCCCACAGTTCGTCAGAGCCAATACGAGCCGCTGGGCGTGTAGACACCTTGTAAAGAATGTCGGTAAAGCCAAAATCGGCATAGACCTTCTTGAGCACCTTGGTGAAGGTGTCGCACTCGGGCAGGATCTGGTCTTCGGTGCAAAAAATGTGACCATCGTCCTGCGTGAAGCCACGCACACGCATGATGCCGTGCAAGCCGCCTGATGGCTCATTGCGGTGGCACTGACCAAACTCACCGTAGCGCAGTGGCAGGTCGCGGTAACTCTTGATGCCTTGCTTGAAGATCAGGATGTGACCCGGACAATTCATCGGCTTCAAGGCGTAATCGCGCTTTTCCGACTCGGTGGTGAACATGTTGTCCCGGTACTTGTCCCAGTGACCGGTTTTTTCCCACAAGCTCTTGTCGATGATCTGTGGGCCTTTGACTTCTTGGTAGCCGTTGTCGCGGTACACCTGTCGCATGTACTGCTCGATGGTTTGCCAGACGGTCCAGCCCTTAGGGTGCCAGAAAACCAAGCCGGGCGCATGCTCATCAATGTGAAAGAGGTCGAGTTCGCGACCCAATTTGCGATGGTCGCGCTTTTCGGCCTCTTCCAAGCGGGTCAGGTACTGCTGTAGATCTTCCTTGCTCGCCCAGGCCGTACCGTACACCCGCTGCAACATCTCATTCTTGCTGTCACCGCGCCAGTAGGCACCCGCCACTTTCATCAGCTTGAAATGCTTGAGCTTTCCGGTACTGGGAACGTGAGGCCCTCGGCAAAGGTCTTCAAAATCACCTTCACGGTAGAGAGAGACCTGCTCTGCGGCAGGTATCGAAGCAATGATTTCAGCTTTGTAATGCTCTCCCAGACCATTGAAATAACTCACGGCGTCATCGCGCGGTAGAACCCGTCGAACCACAGGCTCATCCTTGGCTGCCAGCTCGGTCATCTTCTTTTCAATGGCGACCAGATCCTCAGGGGTGAAGGGACGCGTGTAGGAAAAATCGTAATAAAACCCGTTGTCAATCACCGGACCGATGGTGACTTGGGCTTCGGGGAACAAGCTCTTGACGGCGTAGGCCAACAAATGCGCCGTTGAATGTCGAATGAGATCCAGGCCTTCAGGGTCCTTGGCGGTAATGATGGACAACTTTGAACTGGACAAGATGGGAAAACTGGTGTCGACCATCTGACCATCCACTTTGCCGCCCAAAGCGGCCTTGGCCAAGCCAGCACCAATAGAAGCCGCCACGTCTGCAACGGTCACCGGACCTGAAAACTCTCGCACCGAACCGTCTGGAAGCGTAATTTGAAGCATGGAAATCAATTCAGCAGCGCGAGAGAAACCGCACCTATTAGATGAAAAATGAACTCTTGATTTTCACACATTTATCCACCGCCCTGTCCAGCTGCTTCTTTCCGACTGATTCAATTTCGCGCATTGCTGGATTGACCTTGGAAAGTTCGCGATGTCAGTCAATTGTGGGCATGGTTGGTTTAAGATGATGGTCTTTCTTTTCATCCTGTAAAAAGCACCACGATGACAACGCCTTCCGCACCCAGCAAGATCATTTACACCATGACCGACGAAGCCCCATTGCTGGCTACGGCGGCTTTTTTGCCTGTGATCAGGGCCTACACCAAACCAGCAGGCATCGAGGTCGAAACCAGCGACATCTCCGTGGCCGCTCGCATCTTGGGTGAATTTTCCGACTTGTTGCCTGCAGAACAAAGCATGCCCAACAATTTGGCCGAACTGGGCAAGCTCACGCTCAACCCAAAAGCCAACATCATCAAACTGCCCAATATCAGCGCATCGGTGGGTCAATTGACCGCTGCGATCAAGGAATTGCAAGGCAAGGGCTACGCCCTGCCAGACTACCCAGACGCCCCCAAGAACGACGAAGAAAAAGCGATCAAAGCCCGTTATTCCAAATGCATTGGCTCGGCCGTCAACCCTGTGCTGCGCGAAGGCAACTCGGACCGACGCGCACCCAAAGCCGTCAAAGAATTTGCACGCAAGAACCCCCACAGCATGGCCGATTGGAGCCAAGCGTCTCGCTCGCATGTCTCGCACATGCACGCGGGCGACTTCTACCACGGCGAGAAATCCATGACCTTGGACCGCCCCCGTGATGTGAAGATGGAGCTGATCACCAAGAGCGGCAAAACCATCACGCTCAAAAACAAGGTGTCTTTGCTTGACCGTGAGGTCATCGACAGCATGTTCATGAGCAAGAAAGCCTTGCTAGAGTTCTACGAAAAAGAAATCGAAGACGCTCACACAACCGGCGTGATGTTCTCGTTGCACGTCAAGGCCACCATGATGAAGGTCTCGCACCCCATCGTGTTCGGTCACTGTGTCAGGATTTTTTACAAAGACGCATTTGCCAAACACGGCGCTTTGTTCAAAGAGCTGGGCGTCAACGTCAACAACGGCATGGCAGACCTGTACGCCAAGATTGCCACCTTGCCCCAATCTAAACAAGAAGAAATCAAACGTGACCTTCACGCTTGCCACGAAGGCCGACCTGAGCTGGCCATGGTGGACTCGGCCAAAGGCATCACCAACTTCCACTCGCCCAACGACGTGATTGTGGATGCCTCCATGCCCGCCATGATCCGCAACGGCGGCAAGATGTGGGGTGCTGATGGCCGCTTGAAAGACGTCAAGGCCGTGATGCCCGAATCCACATTCGCCCGCATCTACCAAGAGATGATCAACTTCTGCAAGTGGCACGGCGCGTTTGACCCCAAGACCATGGGAACCGTGCCCAACGTCGGTCTGATGGCCCAACAGGCCGAGGAATACGGTTCGCACGACAAGACATTTGAAATTGCGGAAGACGGCGTGGCCAACATCACCGACATCAACACCGGTGAAGTGCTGCTGAGCCAGAATGTTGAAGAAGGCGACATCTGGCGCATGTGCCAGGTGAAAGACGCAGCGATCCGCGACTGGGTCAAGTTGGCCGTGACCCGTGCACGCAACTCTGGCATGCCCGTGGTGTTCTGGCTCGACCAGTACCGCCCTCACGAAGCCCAGCTCATCACCAAAGTGAAGATGTACCTGCACGAGCACAACACAGCCGGTTTGGAAATCCAGATCATGAGCCAAGTTCGTGCGATGCGTTACACACTGGAGCGAGTGGTGCGTGGCTTCGACACCATCAGCGCCACCGGCAACATTTTGCGTGACTATCTGACCGACCTTTTCCCGATCATGGAGTTGGGCACCTCGGCAAAGATGCTGTCCATCGTGCCTTTGATGGCTGGCGGCGGCATGTACGAAACTGGAGCGGGCGGCTCGGCCCCCAAGCATGTGCAACAACTGGTAGAGGAAAACCACTTGCGCTGGGACTCGCTGGGCGAGTTTTTGGCCCTGGCCGTGTCTCTGGAAGACCTGGGCCTGAAGACCGGCAACAAAAAGGCTGGCGTTTTGGCAAAAACCTTGGATGCAGCCACGGGCAAGCTCTTGGACAACAACAAGAACCCCTCGCCCAAAACGGGTCAACTCGACAACCGCGGCAGTCAGTTTTATTTGGCCATGTACTGGGCACAAGAGCTGGCCGCTCAAACCGAAGACGCCGAATTGGCCAAACAGTTTGATTCTCTGGCCAAAACCCTCACGGCCCAAGAAAAAGCCATTGTTGGCGAGTTTCAAGCCGTGCAAGGCAAGCCTGTGGACATCGGTGGTTACTACTTCCCCTCACCAGAGAAGTTGCAAGCCATCATGTGCCCGAGCAAAACTTTCAACGAAGCACTCAAGACCATTTAAGGCCACCCACCGCGCTCAAGTCTGCTTGGGCGCCGGACGCAAAAAAGCCACCGCAAGGTGGCTTTTTTGTGAGCGTTGCCAAGGCCGCCCGAAAGGAGGCCGCAAGCCGATCAGTGGAACTGCTCTTCTTCGGTCGAGCCGGTCAGGGCCTTGACGGAGGACGAGCCGCCCTGGATCACGGTGGTCACATCGTCGAAGTAGCCTGCGCCGACTTCTTGCTGGTGCGACACAAAGGTGTAACCCTTGTCGCGTGCTGCGAATTCAGGCTCTTGCACCATGTTGACATAGTGCTTCATGCCTTCGCCGTTGGCGTAGGCGTTGGCGAACTGGAAGGTGTTGTACCAGTTGATGTGGATACCTGCCAAGGTGATGAACTGGTACTTGTAGCCCAATGCAGACAGGTCTTCTTGGAAAGAAGCGATCTGGCTGTCGTTGAGGTTTTTCTTCCAGTTGAACGAGGGCGAGCAGTTGTACGACAGAAGCTTGCCTGGGCAAGCGGCGTGCACAGCTTGAGCGAATTCACGTGCAAAACCGATGTCAGGCACGCCAGTCTCGCACCACACCAAGTCAGCGTAAGGGGCGTAAGCTACGCCACGGCTGATGGCTTGTTCCAAACCGTTTTTGACACGGTAGAAACCTTCTTGTGTGCGCTCGCCGGTCAAGAAAGGCTTGTCGTTGGCGTCGTGGTCAGAAGTGATCAAGTTGGCAGCTTCTGCGTCGGTGCGAGCCAACACAATGGTGGACACGCCCATGACGTCAGCAGCGAAACGTGCAGAGATCAACTTTTCGCAAGCTTCTTGGGTTGGCACCAAGACTTTGCCTCCCATGTGACCGCATTTCTTGACGGCAGCCAATTGGTCTTCGAAGTGCACGCCCGCAGCGCCGGATGCAATCATGTTCTTCATCAGTTCGAAAGCGTTCAAGACGCCACCGAAACCGGCTTCAGCATCGGCCACGATGGGCAAGAAGTAGTCGATGAATTCTTTGTCGCCGGGGTTGATGCCACGGCCCCATTGAATTTCGTCGGCACGCTTGAAGGTGTTGTTGATGCGGCGAACCATGGTGGGCACCGAGTCGTAGGCGTAGAGCGACTGGTCGGGGTACATGGTCTCGGATGTGTTGCCGTCAGCGGCGACTTGCCAGCCCGACAGGTAAACGGCTTCCAGGCCGGCTTTGGCTTGTTGCATGGCTTGACCTGCAGAGATCGCGCCAAATGCGTTGACATAGCCTTTCTTGGCACCGCCATTGACTTTTTCCCAGAGCTTTTCTGCGCCGCGCTTGGCCAAGGTGTGCTCGATGGGCATGCTGCCGCGCAGGCGCACGACGTCAGCGGCGGTGTAGCCACGCTTGACGCCTTTCCAACGGGGGTTGGTCGCCCAGTCTTTTTCCAGTGCAGCAATTTGCTGTTCACGGCTCATGGCTTGTGTGTTGTTTGAAGACATAAAAAACTCCTGTGGTCAAGTTGAAATAAGACGACTGGTGCAGTCTTGTCTGCGGTGTCGATGCCTTCATCTTAACTCTTATATAAGACATTTAATTTATCTTATGTCTTATACAAGACTTATTTTTATTTGTTTAAAATCAATTACTTACAAGACTTTTTCCGCATTAAGAAATAAAAATTTACATTAAGAAGCAAAAGACAGGTCGCAAAATTCAAAATTTTTCACAATACAAAATAAAAAAACAAATAATGAAAAAGATCATCGCGCTCTCATCTCCATGGCCATTTGCAAGAAATTGAGCTCGTGAATCAAAGACGATTGAATGGCTTGGGTCGAGAAGAGCAAAAAAAAATCAATAAACAGGCGAAATCAGGAACAACACCTAGATAAAAATGATTTTTTCACTTGGAAACTGACACTTTCTCAATTAGCATCGCACTAGCTGTAAACACACCGTTTATCAGCGGCGAACCCACTTCCGACCAAAGGAAATTCATCATGGCAACTGCGAAAAAAACCCCGGCCAAAAAAGCTGCAGCACCCGCTAAAAAAGCAGCACCGGCAACCAAGGCTGCTCCAGCCAAAAAGGCGGCAGCTCCAGCTAAAAAAGTAGCGGCCAAGGCACCTGCTAAAAAAGCAGCCCCAGCCAAAAAACGCACCCCCAATCCCGCTTTCATGAAAGCATTGACCCCAAGCGCCGCCTTGGCTGCTGTGGTGGGCGCTACGCCACTGCCACGCACCGAAGTTGTCAGCAAGATGTGGGTCTACATCAAGAAGCACAAACTGCAAGACAGCGTGAATCGTCGTGCGATCAACGCCGACGACAAACTCAAGGCTGTTTTTGGCAAGGCACAGGTCACCATGTTTGAAATGGCTGGCTTGATCGGCAAGCACCTGAAGTAATTCAGGCAAGCTCCCAACAAAAAACCCGCCATGGCGGGTTTTTTGTTGGCCATTTGAGCCGCTTTGTCTTGAACAAGCCTAAAGGCTTGGGCAATCGATCACAGCAACGATTGCTTGGCCAAAGCCGCTTGGGTAATGGCGCTCAATGTGCCACGTGTGGTGATCACCTCGGGGTCAAGCATCACTTCGATCAGGGTACCTTGAGGCCGAGCCATCGCCGCCAACAACGCCGCCTCAAAATCTTCGGTGCAATTCATGCGCACGCCCACATAGCCATATGCTTGCGCCAAAGCTGCAAAATCAGGATTTTGCAATTTTGACCCGGCCACATGATCTGGGTACTCACGCTCTTGGTGCATGCGAATGGTGCCGTACATGCCGTTGTTGAGCAAAACAATGATGCTTTTTCCGCCATGCTGAACAGCCGTGGCCAGCTCTTGACCATTCATGAGGAAGTCACCATCCCCAGCGATGGTGAAGGCAAGTCGCCCTGTCAACAAATTGGCCGCAATACCGGCTGGCACACCATAACCCATGGCACCCACAGTGGGGGCCAACTGGGTTTTGTGGCCTTTGACCAAGCCGTGGTGCTTGTAAAAACGGTGCATCCAACTGGCGAAATTGCCCGCACCGTTGGTCAGCACAGCGTCTGCTGGCAAATGCTTTTGCAGCGTCGCTACGATGGCGGGCATGTCGATGTCGCCGGGCAGTTTTTGAGGTTGCAAGTTGGCCTGATAGTCTGCGTGCGCAGCCTGAGTCCAATCCGTCCAAGGCAGCTCGGTGGGGGCCGTCAAGACTTCTAGGCTGCGTGCGGCTGCGTTCATGGTCGCGTGGATGGCCAAGTCAGCTTGGTAAACCCGATTGAGCTCTTCTGCACTGGCATGGATGTGCACCAGCTTCTGGCGGGTTTTGGGCGCTTGCAGCAAGGTGTAGCCCCCGGTGGTCATTTCTCCCAATCGTGGACCGATGGCCACAATCAGATCGGCATCGCGCACGCGCTGGGCCAATGCCGGACCAATCCCGATACCGACATCGCCAGCATATAAAGGGTGGTGGTTGTCAAACGTGTCTTGAAAACGGAATGCATTGGTCACAGGCAACTGCCAGTTTTCGGCAAAGCGTTGCAAAGCTTGAGCTGCTTGGGGAGTCCAGCATCCCCCGCCTGCAATCACCAAAGGCTTTTGAGCGGCCAACAGCATGTCTCGCAGCGTGCGCAAAGCGCCAGGGTCGCTCCAAGCTTGAATAGCCTCCAAGCGGGGCAATGCAGCTGCCTTGACAGGCTGGGTCAGCATGTCTTCAGGCAACACCAAAACCACTGGACCTGGACGGCCGTTCATAGCGGTGGCAAAAGCCCGGGCAACATACTCGGGCAAGCGCTCCGGGTCATCCACACGCTCCACCCGTTTGGCCATGCCTTTGGTCGAGGGGCCAAAGAAATGGGTGTAGTCCATTTCCTGGAAGGCCTCGCGGTCACGGGTGTCGCTGGCTACGTCACCCACAAACAGGATCATGGGCGTGGAGTCTTGGAACGCGGTGTGCACACCGATCGATGCGTTGGTGGCACCCGGGCCACGCGTGACAAAGCAAATGCCGGGACGACCAGTGAGCTTGCCTTGGGCTTCGGCCATGAAGGCAGCGCCCCCTTCCTGTCTGCAGGTCACAAACTGGATGCTGTCGCGGTACAAATGAAAACCATCCAGCACCGCCAGATAACTTTCTCCAGGTACGCCAAAAGCATGGGTGACGCCTTGGGCCAAGAGGCATTCAACAAGAAGGTGGCCAGCAATTTTTG
Source organism: Comamonadaceae bacterium (assembly GCA_947458305.1). Classification (GTDB taxonomy): domain Bacteria; phylum Pseudomonadota; class Gammaproteobacteria; order Burkholderiales; family Burkholderiaceae_C; genus Limnohabitans_A. Next base: position 4,126 of record CANGZO010000041.1, on the reverse strand, counting down.
AGGTCATGCCTTATTGTGCCCAACAACACATCTCTCGTCTGTCACGGGCGTGCAGCGCGGGCTTGCAAAGCGATGGCGATCAAGGGCCCTATTCAAGCACTTTGAAGTCGAATTGCCCGGGGTGCCGAACCGGGTCCACCGACACTTCGATGCTGCATTTGGGTGGAAAGCGCCCCTCTAACAGCAACTTGGACAAAGGATTTTCCAAGCGCTGCTGGATCGCCCGCTTCAAAGGCCGCGCACCGAAAACCGGATCAAAACCCACTTTGGCCAGCTCCGACAAGGCTGCGGCACTGACTTTCAAACTCAGGTCCATGCGGGCCAAACGGGTTTGCAAAACCTGCAACTGGATCTCCGCAATTGCGGTGATGTGTTGGGCATCCAACCCATGAAACACCACCGTCTCGTCGATGCGATTCAAAAATTCAGGACGGAAATGGGTCTTGAGTTCATCCCACACCGCGTCCTTGATGTCCTCGGCAGGCTGACCCACCATGGACTGGATCAAGTGCGAACCCAAATTGGAGGTCATCACAATCACAGTGTTTTTGAAGTCCACCGTGCGGCCTTGACCATCGGTCAGGCGGCCATCGTCGAGCACTTGCAACAACACGTTGAACACGTCCGGATGGGCTTTTTCCACCTCGTCGAGCAGCAAAACGCTGTAGGGCTTGCGCCGCACCGCCTCGGTCAGGTAACCGCCCTCCTCGTAACCCACATAGCCTGGGGGCGCACCGATGAGGCGGGCCACCGAGTGCTTTTCCATGAACTCGCTCATGTCCATGCGGATCAGGTGGTCTTCGCTGTCAAATAAAAAACCTGCCAACGCCTTGCACAGCTCGGTCTTGCCGACACCCGTTGGGCCCAGAAAGAGAAAGGACCCCGTTGGCCGATTGGGGTCGGACAGGCCAGAGCGTGAACGGCGAATGGCATTGGCCACAGCCGCAATCGCCTCGTCTTGACCCACCACGCGCTGGTGCAGTTTGTCCTCCATCTGTAGCAGTTTTTCGCGCTCACCCTGCATCATTTTGGACACCGGGATACCCGTGGCGCGCGACACAACCTCGGCAATCTCTTCAGCGCCCACTTGGGTGCGCAGCAAGCGGTGCACTGGTATATCTCCAGGTGCGGACTCTTTGGCTTGAACTTCTTTGAGTGTTTTCTCCAAGGCAGGCAGCTTGCCATATTGAAGCTCAGCCACTTTGTTGAAATCGCCTTTGCGGGTCAATTCCTCAATTTGTTGGCGCAACTGGTCAATCTCTTCCCGCACTTGCTGCCCGCCTTGAGCTTGTGCTTTTTCGGCGTGCCAAATTTCCTCCAAATCGGCGGCTTCTTTTTTCAGTTTGACGATTTCTTCTTCGATCAAGGCGAAGCGTTTTTGCGACGCCTCATCGCTTTCCCTGCGCACCGCTTCGCGCTCGATTTGCAACTGGATCAAACGGCGGTCGAGCTTGTCCATCACCTCGGGCTTGGAATCGATCTCGATCTTGATCTTCGCCGCCGCCTCGTCGATCAGGTCAATGGCTTTGTCGGGGAGGAAACGGTCGGTGATGTAGCGGTGGCTGAGCTCAGCCGCCGCCACAATCGCCGGGTCGGTGATGTCCACGCCGTGGTGAATTTCGTACTTCTCTTGCAAGCCACGCAAGATGGCAATGGTGGCCTCGACCGTGGGTTCGTTGACCAGAATTTTCTGGAAACGGCGCTCCAAGGCCGCGTCTTTTTCGATGTATTTTCGGTATTCATCCAAGGTGGTCGCACCCACGCAGTGAAGTTCACCCCGGGCCAGTGCAGGCTTGAGCATGTTGCCCGCGTCCATCGCACCTTCGGCCTTGCCCGCACCTACCATGGTGTGCAGTTCGTCGATGAACACAATGGTCTGACCCTCGTCTTTGGCCAATTCACTGAGCACGGTTTTCAGACGCTCTTCAAATTCGCCCCTGAACTTGGCACCTGCCAGCAAAGCCGCCATGTCCAGCGACAAGACGCGCTTACCTTTGAGGGAATCAGGCACCTCGCCAGCCACAATCCGTTGGGCCAAGCCCTCGACAATCGCGGTCTTGCCCACACCCGGCTCGCCGATCAGGACCGGGTTGTTTTTGGTGCGGCGCTGCAAAACCTGGATGGCGCGACGAATCTCGTCGTCGCGGCCAATCACCGGATCTAATTTACCCATGCGGGCCCGCTCAGTCAGGTCAATGCAATACTTTTTCAGGGCTTCGCGTTGCCCTTCAGATTCAGCACTGCCTACGTTTTGGCCACCCCGCACAGCGTCGATGGCCGACTCCAAGCTCTTTCGGCTCATGCCCTGCTCTTTGACCAAACGCCCAGCTTCACCTTTGTGATCTGCCAAGGCCAGCAAAAAGAGTTCACTGGCAATGAAGGCATCGCCCCGTTTGATGGACTCTCTCTCGGCCGCTTGCAGCAGCTTGGCCAAGTCTGGTCCAACCTGCACTTGGTCTTGCCCGGTCACTTTGGGCAATCGGTCTACCGCGGTTTGCGCAGCCGCCAAAAGACCTGGCACCCGAACACCCGCGCGCATCAGCAAAGATTTGGGGCCATCTTCTTGTTTGAGCATCGCCAACAACACGTGTGCAGGTTCTATGTAAGCGTGGTCAGCACCCAAAGCCAGGGATTGCGCATCGGACAGCGCCTCATGAAATTTGGTCGTCAATTTGTCTAAGCGCATGATGGTTCTCCAATGTCCATTAGCTTGGGTGGCATCCCACATTTTCAAGGCGTCAAGGTCGGCGCTTTGTTGCCTAAAATCAAGTAATGCACATTCACCAGCTGTCCGTTAGCCACGATGATCGCCAAGATCGGCTTTTGTTGCGACTGAACACTCAGGATTCTCAAGAGTTTCATTTTTGGCTCACCCGCAGAATGGTCGCACGCTTGCTACCGGCCATGGGCCATTCGCTGGTCAAGCTGGAGGCCTCGCAACCAGGTGTCGCCGCAGCAGATGCCAATTCTCAGCGCATCCTCACCGAGATCAAACGGGAGGCATTTTTACAAAATGCGGACTTCACAACACCTTACACCAGCAAACCAGGCCCATATCCGTTGGGATCACAACCTCTTTTGGTGACCGATGCCCAATTGAGCCTCCAGCCCAGTGGCAGCTTGCAAGTGGTTTTTCAAGAAAAAAACGGCGACAGCGCGCATTCATGTCATCTGAACCTGCAAGCGCCTTTGCTTCACGGGCTGATCCATTTGCTTCATCAAACCATTGCCAAGGCGGACTGGGGCTTGAGCTCACCCCTTATGCATGAGGACTCAGCCTCCGAACCGTTTTCCGACACAAACCCTGCTCCCTACAAGCATTGAGACTCCCAAGCCTTGCGAACATAAGCTCTATGTTGGGACAGCAAATGGCTTGGGAGGCAATTACAAATTGCGACTCTGTATGCCCCAACGGGCCAATGCGGCATCGTCTGAAACGCGGGCGTCCACCCAATTCGCGCCTTCGGGGGTTTGTTCTTTTTTCCAAAATGGTGCCTGTGTTTTGAGGTAGTCCATCAAAAATTCACACGCCTTGAAGCTTTCACCCCGGTGCGCAGAGGTCACAGCCACCAGCACGATCTGGTCAGCAGGCAGCAAACGTCCCACGCGGTGCACCACTCGGGCAGCATAAAAGTCAAAGCGCCGATGCGCTTCTTCGATCATGGCTTCGATCGATTTTTCGGTCATGCCCGGGTAGTGCTCCAGCTCCATGGCTTGCACTTCATCACTCGCCTGACCGGTCAGAGCCCGGGTGTCGCGCACCGTCCCGACAAAACTGCACACTGCCCCAACACGCAAGTCCTGACCCTGCAAGGCGGCCAACTCGGTGGACACATCAAAGTCGTGCGTCTGGATGCTGACTCGGGGTGTCATGGTGTCAACCTCCGGTCACGGGTGGGAAAAATCCGACCTCGCAGCCCTCGGTCAGGGCGGCGTTGCCCTGCACCATGAGCTGGTTCAAAGCCATGCGCACCGGACGATCCGGCGCGAGACAAGCTCTGTAGTGCTCGCCCCTGGCCATCAACTCGCTGCGCAAAGCGGCCACATCGGCCGTCTGGGTCTCCACGGTCTCATGCGACAAACCAATGCTTTCACGCAAAGAGGCGAAATAGCGAACTTGCACTTT
>CANGZO010000040.1 GCA_947458305.1 Comamonadaceae bacterium | reverse complement strand
GGGCCGGTGTTTGGCCAACTTTTGACGCGCCTCGATCGACAGCGCCGACACCTGCATGTAGTCCAGACTCTCGGGCAGGCGCAGGTGTTCGTAAAACGCGGCCCGCTCCACCTCGCCTTTTTGGCGGTCGATGTAGCCAGAATACTTGGCGGCGATCTCCACCTGCTCGATCACCGAGGGGCTCAAGTCGCCCAAGGTTTCACGTGAAACATCGGCGCTGGCCATGCGGCCCCCATCCAATGACATCAGGGCTGGATAGCTCACATTCGGTCTGCGCAGCAGGTCAAACAGGTTGTGCTCGTGTTCTATGGCCTTGCCCAGCACGCGCTCAGATTCGGCCGCTGGCAGGTTGCGCGGGTTCACCCAGGTGGCTTTCAGGCGTTCTGTTTCACGTGAAACAGCGTCGAGCTTGCGGCTGAAGGCGTCCCAACGGGCGTCATCCACCAAACCCATTTGCCGCCCCACTTCTGTGAGGCGCGCATCGGCATTGTCTTCGCGCAGCTGCAGGCGGAACTCAGCCCGGCTGGTGAACATGCGGTAAGGCTCGGTCACGCCTTGTGTGACCAAGTCGTCCACCAACACGCCCAAGTAAGCCTGGTCGCGAGCAGGTGTCCAGGCTGCTTCGCCCCGGCATTGCAGCGCTGCGTTGATGCCCGCAAACAAACCTTGCGCTGCGGCTTCTTCGTAACCGGTGGTGCCATTGATCTGGCCTGCGAAGAACAGGCCGTTGATCTGGCGCGTCTCAAAGCTGTTCTTCAGCGAACGGGGGTCAAAGTAGTCGTATTCAATGGCGTAGCCGGGCCTGAGGATGTGGCAGTTTTCCAGGCCCTTCATCGAGCGCACCAGGTCGTACTGGATGTCAAACGGCAAGCTGGTCGAGATGCCGTTGGGGTAGTACTCGTGGGTGGTCAGGCCTTCGGGCTCCAAAAAAATCTGGTGGCTGTCCTTGTCGGCAAAGCGGTTGATCTTGTCTTCCACACTCGGGCAATAACGCGGGCCCACGCCTTCGATTTTGCCGGTGAACATGGGGCTGCGGTCAAAGCCCGAGCGGATGATCTCGTGCGTGCGCTCGTTGGTGTGCGTAATCCAGCACGGCACCTGCTGCGGGTGCATCTCGGCCTTGCCCATGAAACTGAACACCGGCACCCCACCCTCAGGGTTCATGCCGCCGGGCACGCCGTCGCCGGGCTGCTCGGAGCACTTGGAAAAATCGATGGTGCGGCCATCCAGGCGCGGCGGTGTGCCGGTCTTCAGACGCCCTTGCGGCAGCTTCAGTTCTTTCAGGCGCGAAGACAAGCTCACGGCTGGCGGATCACCCGCCCTGCCCGCCGCATAGTTCTGCAAACCCACATGGATCTTGCCGTCGAGGAACGTGCCCGCGGTCAGCACCACGGTGCGCGAGCGGAAGCGGATGCCCACCTGCGTCACGGCGCCCACCACCCGGTCGCCCTCCACCATCAGGTCATCCACGGCCTGCTGGAACAGCCACAGATTGGGCTGGTTTTCCAGCATGCGGCGGATGGCCGCTTTGTACAAAATGCGGTCGGCTTGGGCGCGGGTGGCGCGCACGGCCGGGCCTTTGGAGCTGTTGAGGATGCGAAACTGGATGCCACCCTCATCGGTCGCCAGGGCCATGGCCCCGCCCAAGGCGTCGACTTCTTTGACCAAGTGGCCCTTGCCAATGCCGCCAATGGACGGGTTGCAGCTCATCTGCCCCAGCGTCTCGATGTTGTGGCTGAGCAAGAGTGTTTTGCAGCCCATGCGGGCAGAGGCCAGCGCCGCTTCGGTTCCGGCATGGCCGCCACCGACCACGATCACATCGAATTCTTGAGGGTAAAGCATGAGAGTCTGCCCTTTGAAGGCCAAAAATGGGCGCCGCCTGCGCCACGGAGCCACCCTGCCACGGGGTCGGCTGAAGCTGCTCATTTTACAGGGAGGGTGTTTCAGGTGGGGCGCTCGGTCAACGCTCGAAAAAACACCCGCAAAGGCATGGCACTTGATGCATTGCACACATTCAATATGTGACCCTCGACCCCTTACGGCGCACGTTATTCTTCGCCGCCCCAAAGGTGTTTTCTGCTACTCTGTGCAGGTCAAAAACAGTTGGTTTTCGTCAACCCCCTGCCTGTTTGCTTACCCCCTCCCATTTCTTCATTAGGAGACTCCCATGTTCCTGCAACGCAGAATCCTTTTGGCCCTGGGCCTGTGCATGGCCGCCAGCGCCCCCGTGCTGGCGCAAGACAAATTTCCCTCCAAGCCGGTCACCATCATCGTGCCCCAGGCGGCCGGTGGTGCCAACGACACGATCGCGCGGGTGATTGCGCAAAGGCTCTCCGAGCAGACGGGCCAGTCCTTTGTGGTGGAAAACCGCACCGGCGCCGGGGGCAACGTGGGCACAGCAGCAGCCGCCAAGACCCGCCCGGATGGCTACACCTTGCTGCTGACCGCAGACAGCGCGATGGTCATCAATCCAGCGCTGTACAAGAGCACCGGTTTCGACCCGGTCAAGGACTTCGAGCCTGTGGGCAGTGTCGCCACGGCCGGCTATGTGTTGGTGGCCCACCCGAGCTTTCCCGCCAAGAACACCGCCGAACTGGTCGCACTGGCCAAACAGCAACCGGGCAAGATCAACATTGGATCGGCTGGCAATGGCACCCTCAACCACCTGATCGGCGAAATGCTGGGCAAAGCCACCGGCATCGACTTGACCCATGTGCCCTACAAGGGGGCCGCAGCAGCAGCCACCGACCTGGTAGCCGGGCAAGTGCAAGTCTCAGTGCAGAGCCTGCCTTCTTCAATCGCGTTCATCCGCTCCGGCAGGATGAAGGTACTCGGTGTGGTCAACCCCAAGCGCCTGCCCGTGCTGCCGGACGCCCCCACCATTGGCGAGACCCTCAAGGACTTTGGCGCCACCCCTTGGTACGGCGTATTTGCTCCGACAGGAACGCCCAGGGCGATCATCAACCAGCTCAACGCAGAAATCACCAAGGCTCTTGACTCAAAGGAGGTGCAGGATCGCCTGGCCGGTGTGGGCTGCGAAGCCTTCAAATCCACGCCTGAGCAGTTTGCCCAGCTGGTGCGTGACGACCTGCCCCGCTGGGCCAGGATCGTCAAAGACTCCGGCGCGACCATCGACTGAAAGCCGGCCGCATGAAATGCTGGCGCTGACGACGGATGCGCCAAAGGGCCTGCGTGGGGCGAATCCACGTCTCTTGCAGGCTCCTGAGCAGCGGGTTTTTTCCTTGATCGATTTTTTACTGCTGCAAAGGCAGGGCCCCTGCGACCTTGACCTCACCCATCGAAAAGCTGGTGTGCAGGTCTTTCACATTGGGCAGGTTGAGCAACACATTGCGGGCGAACTGGCTGAAGGTGTTCAGGTCTTTGCTGACCACCTGCAGCTCAAAGGTGCCAGTGCCGCTGATGTAATGGCAGGACACCACCTCGGGGATTTTCTGAATCGCTTCTTCGAGTTGGCGTGTGATGTCGCCCCGATTGCGCTCGGCGTCCAGCCGCACAAAGGCAAAAACATCCAGGCCCACTTTTTGGCGATCAATTTCGGCCCGATAACCCTTGATGACGCCCGACTCTTCGAGCGCCCGCACCCGCCGCCAGCAAGGCGCGGCCGACAAACCGACCCGCTGCGCCAACTCGGCATTGGTCAGCCGACCATTGGTTTGAAGTTCATTCAATATGGCCCAGTCAAATTTGTCCAGTGTTTCCATAATTAGCCTCTTTGAGCAAGATTCTTTCAAATCATAGGGCAAATCCTGTCACCGAAAGCAAGCACTTGTCGGCGGGTCCGCTCTACACTGTGTCATCCATTTCAGTCGCAGGACAGACCATGAACGCCCCCTTGCCCGATTCGATTCGCCAGGCCCTTGAGACCGTCACGCTCGACGACAAATACAGCCTCGATGTGGGTCGCGCTTTCATGAGCGGTGTGCAAGCCCTGGTCAAGCTGCCCATGCTGCAACGCCAACGCGACGCGCTGCACGGCAAAAACACGGCTGGCTTCATCAGCGGTTACCGGGGCTCGCCCTTGGGCAGTTACGACCAATCACTGTGGAAGGCCAAAGACCACCTGAAGGCCCAACACATCGTGTTCCAGCCCGGCGTCAACGAAGAGCTGGCCGCCACCGCCTTGTGGGGCACACAGCAACTGGGCTTTGCGCCACCCGGCACCAACAAATTCGATGGGGTGTTCGGCATTTGGTACGGCAAAGGCCCGGGCGTAGACCGCTGCTCAGACGTCTTCAAGCACGCCAACATGGCGGGCACCACGCCTTGGGGCGGCGTGTTGGCCGTGGCAGGCGATGACCATGTGGCGAAAAGTTCCACCGCTGCGCACCAAAGCGACCACATCTTCAAAGCATGCGGCCTGCCCGTGTTTTTCCCGGCCAGCGTGCAAGACATCCTGGACCAAGGCTTGCACGCCCTGGCGCTCAGCCGTTTTGCAGGCATCTGGTCAGGCATGAAAACGATTCAGGAAATCGTCGAATCGAGTGCCACTGCTCACATCGACCCCGAGCGCGTGCAGATTGTGTTGCCTGAGTTCGTCATGCCGCCCGGCGGCGTGCATATCCGCTGGCCCGACACCGCGCTGGAACAAGAAGCCCGTTTGTTTGATTACAAGTGGTACGCGGCCTTGGCCTACATCCGCGCCAACAAGCTCAACCACAACGTGATCGAGGGGCCGAACGATCGGTTCGGCTTGATCGCCAGCGGCAAGGCCTACAACGACACGCGCCAGGCCTTGCTCGATCTGGGTCTGGACGACGCCACCTGCCAACGCCTGGGCATTCGTTTGCACAAGGTGGGTGTGGTCTGGCCCCTCGAAGCGCAAACCACCCGCGAGTTCGCCACCGGGCTGCGCGAGATTTTGGTGGTTGAAGAAAAGCGCCAGGTGATCGAATACCAACTCAAGGAAGAACTGTACAACTGGCGCGACGATGTGCGTCCCACTATCGTGGGCAAATTCGACGAAGCCGATGACGACACCTCAGGCGGCGAATGGTCGACGCCCAATCCGACCCAACGCACCTTGCTGCGGGCCAACGCCGACCTGACCCCAGCCTTGATTGCACGGGCCATTGCCAAGCGCCTGAAAAAACTGGGCGTTGATGCCGACACCACCGCACGCATCGACGCGCACCTGGCCGTATTGGATGCCAAAGAAAAATCACTGCAAACCCTGACCCTGGGTGCCGCCGCCGAGCGCACGCCCTGGTTTTGCTCCGGCTGTCCACACAACACCTCCACCAAGGTGCCCGAAGGCTCGCGCGCCATGGCCGGCATTGGCTGCCACTTCATGAGCATCTGGATGGACCGCAGCACCGTGGGCTTCACCCAAATGGGTGGCGAAGGCGTGCCATGGACGGGCCAGCAACCCTTCAGCACAGACCCGCACATCTTTGCCAACATCGGCGATGGCACCTATTTCCACAGCGGCATCCTGGCCGTGCGCCAAAGCGTGGCCTCGGGTGTGAACATCACCTACAAGATTTTGTACAACGACGCGGTGGCCATGACCGGTGGCCAACCCGTGGGTGAACGTGCCGAAGGCCACAGCGTGGTGCAAATCGCCATGAGCATGAAGGCTGAAGGTGCGCAGCGCATCGTGGTCGTGACCGACGAGCCCGAAAAATACGAAGGCGTGGTTTTGACCGAAGGCGTGCGGGTGTTCCACCGCGATGAGCTCGACCGCATCCAGTGCGAAATGCGTGAGATCAAAGGCACCACCGTCATCATTTACGACCAGACCTGCGCCACCGAAAAACGCCGCCGCCGCAAGCGCGGCACCATGGTGGACCCTTCGGTGCGCGTGTTGATCAACGAAGAAGTGTGCGAAGGCTGTGGCGACTGCGGTGTGCAATCGAACTGTTTGTCGGTAGAGCCTTTGGAGACCGAGCTCGGCCGCAAGCGCACCATCAACCAAAGCACCTGCAACAAGGACACCAGTTGCCTCAAAGGCTTTTGCCCGAGCTTTGTCACGGTGGAAGGCGGCACGTTCAAAAAGAAAGCCGCATCAGCCACCACGGCCATCAACCCAACCCGTTTGGGTGCCTTGCCAGAACCCACCCTGCCCACCATCCACGAGCCCTGGGGCATGGTGGTCGCAGGCGTAGGCGGTACAGGCGTCATCACCATCGGCCAGTTGCTGGGCATGGCCGCGCACATGGAAGGCAAAGGCATCGTCACGCAAGACTCGGCGGGCCTGGCCCAGAAAGGTGGTGCGACCTGGAGTCACATCCTGATCGCCAACACCCAAGACGAAATCCGCACCACCCGCGTGAGCATGGCCGCTGCCGACCTCATCATTGGCTGCGACCCGATCGTGAGCGCTTCCAAAGAAACCACCTTGCGCATGCGCGCAGGGCGCACCCATGTGGCACTCAACAGCAACAGCACACCCACTGCCGCGTTTGTGAAAAATGGCAACTGGCAAAACCCAGCAGAGCAATGCGTGGCCGAAATCACCGCGCAAGTGGGCGTGGAAGGTGTGGGCGCTTTTGATGCCGATGTCCTGGCCAAACAGCTCATGGGTGACACGATTTACGTCAACCCGATGATTCTGGGTTACGCCTGGCAAAAGGGTTGGGTGCCTTTGCACCGCGAGTCTTTGGTGCGAGCCATCGAGCTCAACGATGTTCAAGTCAAAAACAACCTGGCGGCTTTTGAATGGGGACGGCATGCTGCGCAGCACCTCGATGCACTGATGCAGCAAATTCGCCCGGCTCAAGTCATCAATTTCAAAAAACGCGACAACCTGGAAGGCATCGTGGCCAGCCGCATGGCGCGTTTGACGGACTACCAAAACACCGCCTACGCACAGGTTTACCAAAACATTGTGGAACGTGTGCGTGCCACCGAAGCACCTTTGGGCAAAACCATCTTGGCCGAAACCGTGGCACGGCATTTGTACAAACTCATGGCCTACAAAGACGAATACGAAGTTGCCAGGCTGCACACCCAAACCGGTTTTCTTGAACGCATCAACGACAGCTTTGAAGGCGACTTCAAAGTGAACTACCACTTGGCCCCACCCCTTTGGTCCAAGCGCAATGCAAAGGGTGAATTGGTCAAACGCAAGTTTGGCCCGATCATGCTGACCGGATTCAAATTACTGGCCAAACTCAAAGGCCTGCGCGGCACGGCGCTGGACATTTTTGGCAAAACCGAAGAACGTGTGACCGAACGCGCCTTGATCCGCGAATACATGCAACACATCGACCGCGTGCTTGAAAACCTGTCAGATGCCACCCATGCCCATGCACTGGAAGTGGCCTGTGTCCCTGAGACCATCAAAGGTTTTGGCCATGTCAAAGAGCGCAACATCCGCGCAGCGCGGGCGTTGTGGGCTTCACTCAACGCCAAATGATTGGCTTTGTTCCATAAAAAAACCATCGTCTTTTTCAAGACGACGGTTTTTTCATAGTGAAAGCCAAAAGATCAGCGTGCGTCGGGCAACTCGATCTTGACTTCCAGCACTTCCAGATTGTCCTGACGCTCTAAATTGACTTTGATATCGTTCGGATTGATCTTGATGTACTTGCTGATCACCGCCACCAACTCGCGCTGCAAGTCGGGCAAGTAATCGGGCTCAGCCACATTTCGGCCACTGCGTTCATGGGCCAAGATGATCTGCAAGCGCTCTTTGGCCACACTGGCGGTTTTCTTCTTTTCACCCAACAGGAAAGACAGAAAGGACATGGCTCACTTGCCTCCAAACAAACGTTTGAAGAAACTGGGCTTCTCTGCTTCGGTAAAGCGCATCGGTTTGTCTTCGCCCAAGAAACGGTCGATCACATCTTTGTAGGCCTCGGACACATCGCTGTTGGCCATGTGAATGGCAGGTGTGCCTTGGTTAGAGGCCTGCAAGACGTTCTCGCTTTCAGGAATCACACCCAGCAACTTGATGCGCAGGATGTCCTGGATGTCTTGCAAGGAAAGCATCTGCCCTTCTTCCACCCGGTTGGGGTTGTAGCGGGTGATCAGCAAATGCTCTTTGATGGGTTCTAAGCCTTCAATCGCACGTTTGGTCTTACTGCCCAACATGCCCAAAATGCGATCCGAGTCGCGCACCGAAGACACTTCGGGGTTGGTCACCACCAAAGCTTCATCGGCAAAGTGCATGGCCATCAGGGCGCCGGTTTCGATGCCTGCTGGCGAGTCGCACACGATGTATTCAAAACCCATACCACTCAGGTCATTCAAGACCTTTTCAACGCCTTCTTGAGACAAGGCGTCTTTGTCGCGGGTTTGCGAAGCCGCCAACACAAACAGGTTGTCACACTGTTTGTCCTTGATGAGCGCTTGGTTCAGGTTGGCTTCACCCTGGATCACATTGATCAGGTCGTACACCACCCGGCGCTCGCAACCCATGATCAAGTCCAGATTGCGCAGACCCACATCAAAGTCAATGACAGCGGTCTTGAAACCCCTGAGGGCCAAGCCAGAAGCAAAACTGGCACTGGTCGTGGTTTTACCCACACCACCTTTGCCAGAGGTCACAACAACGATTTTTGCCATGGAAGAACTTTCTTGGACTCGATTGAAAAATTAAGACTTGAGAGGGGTAATCAGCAATTTGTCCCCGTCAGGGCCAGATTGCAAACACACCTGAGCCGCTTGACCCAAAACATCTTTGGGCAAAGCATTTTCGCTGGTGCGGTAAACGCCTGCGATGGAAATCAACTCAGGCTCCATCACTTGGGCAAAAATTTGCGCTTGGATATTGCCACGAGCGCCCGCAATGGCTTTGCCACGCAATGCACCATAAACATGGATGTGGCCATCGGCAATCACTTCGGCGCCGGCATTGACCATGGCCAGAACAATCAAATCACGCCCTTTGGCGTAAACCTGTTGTCCTGAACGCAAAGGCTTGTCAACGATCAAGGCCATTTGCTGAGGTTCTGGCTGTGGGGTGCTGGGTTGACTGACGGCAACTTGCTCTTGGGGCTCAGCGAGGGTCACAGAGCGGCGCACACGGGCATCTGAGCCATCCACCAAGCCAAGACCCTTGGCCATCGACAAAAGCTCAGGATGGGCGCCTTTGATGGCCACGGGCACCAAGCCATTTGTACGAAGAACGCTTGTTAAATCTGTCAGATCGAAAGTCGCACCATCCGTCAAACCCAAAGAAGTGACGTCGATCACCACGGGGTCGTGATCAAAAAAACCAGGACTTTCACCCAATTGCTGAGCCAATGCCGCAGCCAGCATATGAATGTCGGTTGTTTTGAGGACCAAAGACACCAAAGACAGCTCAGCGCTCTTGATGTCGTAACAGGGAAGTGTCGAATCTTCGTTGACGCTCGCCATGGTGATTGGGTGTTTGGAAAGATGCAAATCTTAACAGCGCACTTCTTCTTTCTTATCTTCTTATTGTTTTATATCTTTAAATAGTGGTAGTAGTAAGGGGCAGCTACTTTTGTGGACAAGCTTCTTTTATTCAATGCTGACAAAGACTTGTTGTTCTTTCAAACATGTGCGTCCTTACGCTTTTGTGCTGTCACTCAAAATTGAACAACATTTTGAAAACAGGGCAAGCTGTGGATAAGTCATACATTTCAATTCTTTTATCCACAGCTTTATCCGTCATTGAATTCAGCTGTCAATCCACCATTGGATGATGCCTTTGGCGACAAAGCCCAACATGCCAAAAGCCAAACCAAGAAAAATGACAAAGGTTCCGAATTTTCCAGCTTTGGATTCCCAAGCCAGCTGCAAGACGATGAACAGCATGTAGAGCATGAAAGCGGCGACCCCAATGGTCAGGCCGAACCCCGCAAATTGTTCTTCTGTGATCTGCCACATCAAACAGACTCTTGGCGGGGCACCCGCTCAGGCACATCACGGGTGTCCACCAGATCGCGGTAGGCATGCCAGGACGCATGGCCCAACATGGGCACGATCACGATCAGGCCGATGAACAAACTCAAAATGCCCATCATGCTCAGACCCATGATCAAAAATGCCCACAGCACCATGGGCATGGGATGGGCCAAGACCACTTTCCAGCTGGTGAGCACAGCTTCTAAAGTGTTGAGCTGACGGTCCAGCAGCAAAGGCATGGCCACCACACTGGAGGCAAAAACTGGCGCGGCCATCAGGCCGCCCAACATCAGCCACAGTTCAAACAAATAACTGTCTGGGTTGAGCACCACAAGGTGAATGAAATCCATGGGGGTTTGGATCGGCATCGGCGCCAACAAAGTGATCAGGGCCGATGAGGTCAAGACCCAGCCTGTGCCCGCCAAGGCCAGCAACAAACCAAAACGCACCAGACACCAGTAACTCACAGGCGCATTGTTCTGCAGCGTTTGCCATTGCGTCCAAGTCTTGAACAAAAGCCGCAAGTTCACGATTTCGTTTCTTTCGATGGCCCGGCTCATGGCATACAAGCTGGTGGCCAAAACAGGGGCCACAACCAAAAAGCCCGACACCGCACTGGCCAGCAGCCAGAAACGGTCATGTGCCAGCCAAGTGATCAGGCCGCCTCCTATGGCCATCACCCAACCATGGGCCAAGCTCAGCCAGGGAGAATGACCGATGTCTTTCAGTCCCAAATAGAGCCAATACAACGGTTGCTTGCCATCGATGGGCAAAACGCCGGGTAAGTTCAAACGGCCAGAAGTTGCTGGGGGCTCGGACGGCGGCGAATCTTGTGACATGCAATCAGGTATTTTTATTCTTGCAAGTGTTGATGCCCAGCAAGCTGTAAGGCGGGCACCAACCTACCAAGCCTGTGGCCAAAGGCACCAGGCCCAGCCAGCCCCAAACGCCCACGGTGCCCGTGGCGGCCAGTGCGATCAAGACAAGACCGCCCACGATGCGGACGATGCGTTCGATGTCGCCAATGTTTTTGGTCATGTGAAACTCCCTGGTGGTAAAAAATCAAGCTGTAACGCGGTAACCTTCATCGGCAATGGCGTGGGCCAAAGCCTCGCGGGTTTTTTCTGAATCCACTTGCACGGTGTTGTGTGTGCGGTCGATCACAACCTTGGCCTGTGCATCCAATGCCAGCAAAGCTTTGGTGACTGCTTTTTCGCAGTGGCCACACGTCATGCCCTCAACTGTGAAAATTTGGTTCATGATGCATCCTCTCCAATGAACTGAACATGACCCATTGGGGTCTGGTCTGAGCATAGACCATCAAGGACTTCATGCCATGACACAGATCAAGATTGAGCCTCCTATCACCTACGACATCGGCATCGGTGGCATGACCTGCGCCTCGTGTGTGGCGCGGGTCGAAAAGGCCCTGAAAAAAATGCCCGGTGTGCTGAGCGCCACGGTCAACCTCGCCACCGAATCGGCCCGCATCGAAGTGGCATCCAATGACGTGACCGACGCACGGCTGCGCCGTGCGGTGCGCGACGCCGGGTATGAACCCCGCACACCTGAAGCACAGGCCGATGCAGGCCGCGAATCACCTTGGGCAGGCTTCATGCCGGTCGGTGTGGGCCTGCTGCTGACCACCCCGTTGGTCCTGCCCATGCTGGCCGAGCTGTGGGGCCAGCACTGGATGCTGCCTGCTTGGGCGCAATTTGCGCTGGCCACGCCGGTGCAGTTTGTGTTGGGCGCACGTTTTTACAAAGCCGGTTGGCATGCATTGAAGGCGCTCACGGGCAACATGGATTTGCTGGTGTCCTTGGGCACCACCGCAGGCTGGGCCTTGTCGGTTTGGCTGTGGATCACGGCGCACGAAGGGCATGCGCCGCACCTGTACTTTGAAGGCTCGGCCGTGGTCATCACCTTGGTGATGCTGGGCAAATGGCTGGAGACGCGTGCCAAGCGCCAGACCACCGAGGCAATTCGCGCCTTGCATGCCTTGCGCCCGGACAAAGCCCATTGGTTGGGCGAAGACGGCGAAATGGATGTGCCTGTGGACGAAATTCTGGTGGGTGACTTGATCGTGGTGCGGCCCGGTGAGCGTTTTCCGCTGGATGGCGAACTGGTCGAAGGTCAAACCCAGGTGGACGAATCCATGCTGACTGGCGAACCCTTGCCCGTGGCCAAGGCGCCGGGTACGGCCTTGACCGGTGGCTCCATCAATGGCGAAGGGCGAGTGCTCATGCGCGTGACGGCCGTTGGCCACGAAACCGTGCTCTCGCACATCATCCGCCTGGTCGAAGACGCGCAAGCGGCCAAAGCGCCGATTCAGCGGCTGGTGGACAAAGTGGCCGAAGTGTTTGTGCCCGTGGTGTTGGTGATCGCCCTGCTCACCTTGGCTGCGTGGATGGCAACAGGCACCGATTTTGAAACAGCGCTCATCCATGCGGTGGCCGTTTTGGTCATCGCTTGCCCTTGCGCCCTGGGCTTGGCCACGCCCGTGGCCATCATGGCGGGCACGGGTGTGGCGGCCAAATACGGCATCTTGATCAAAGACGTGCAGGCGCTGGAATTGGCGCACCGCGTGCAAACCGTGGCCTTTGACAAAACCGGCACGCTCACCGTAGGCCAACCGCGTTTGCTGGCCCATGTGCCCGCGCCCGGGCTGGACGCGCCAACGGTTTTGGCTTTGGCCGCACGCGTGCAAAGCGGCAGTGAACACCCCTTGGCGCGTGCGGTGGTCAGCGCCGCACAACAGCAGGGCCTCGCAGGCTCCACCGCGCAAGACCTGAAGGCCGTGCCCGGCAAAGGCGTGTTGGCCAAGGTGGACGGTAAGCAGTTGATGCTGGGCAGTTTGCGCTGGCTGCAAGAAGAGGGTCTGGACATCGGCATATGGCAACCAGACATCAACGCCTTGCAGGCGCAAGGCGCAAGTCTTTCGGCTTTGGCCGAGCGCACGGATGCAGGTTTGCAGCCTCTGTTGCTCATGGGTTTTGGCGATGAACCCAAGGCGGGCGCAGCACAAGC
>CANGZO010000039.1 GCA_947458305.1 Comamonadaceae bacterium | reverse complement strand
GCTTCCGGGCGCTACAACCTCAAGCCCGTGGTGGCGGTCATCCCGCGGCTGACCACGGCCATCGAGGGTTTTGTGGACCCTGCTGTGGCGTCCGGCGTGGTGGTGTCCACACGCGATCCGGACAACAACCTGCGTGCCACCGTGCCCAACCCCGTCACGGGCAAATTCACCTTGGCTTATTTGCCCGAGAACACCAGCTACACCGTGGTGGTGGCGGGTCAAAACCTGACCACAGCAGCCATCACCAACGTGCCGGTGTCTTTGGCCATGGGCGTGACCAGGCTCAACACAACTCAAACCCCGATCGTGCCCAGCGCCTCGGCCATGGCATCGGTCGCGGGTGTGGTCAGCAATGGCAACAGTGCGCTGCTCACCGATGCGCGGGTGTCGGCCAGCCAGACGCTCAGCACGGGCCAGTCTGTGCAGGTGGCATCCATGGGCGTGGACCCTGTCACGGCCGAGTACACGCTGGCCTTGCCCTTGGCTGCTGCAGTCAAGGCGCCTTATGTGTCGGGATCGCCCTTGGTGTTCACCACCGACAGCATGGTGGCTGGACGCTACAACATGAATGGAACGGCCACGGGCTACACCACGCAAAGCACCAACCCTGTGCTGGACTTGGGGGTGGCGAGCAGCACCACCGTCAAGGACTTGGTGTTGGCGCCGTAAAGACCGGCCGATCGGTGTGGTCGGTCAGCCTGAGATGGCTGACCTGACCGTGCCTCAGGGGTTCTGCCGCTTTGCCAAAAGCGTGACCAACTCGGGCACCAGGGCTTGCGGATCGCCTTCATGGCAAGCCGTTTGCAGCGTGTTTTTGATGGCCTCGGCCACCGAGCGCTCGGCCTGCGTGTCGCTGGCCATCTGGTGGTAGTAACTCAGGTCCTTGAGCGCATTGCTCATGCTGAACCGCAGGCCCGAGGTGTCGCCCGCCGTCAGCATGGGTTTCAGGCGATCCAGCGCCGCGCCCCAGCCACCGCCTTTGGACAGCACTTCCACAAAGGTGTGGGCGTCCACACCCGACCGCTGCGCGCACGCGGCGGCTTCGGCCAGCAAAGTCACGGTGCCCAGCGACACGTAGTTGTGCAAGAGCTTCATTCGGTGGCCCGAGCCAATCGGGCCGGTGTGCACGATGTTCTCGGCAAAGCAAGCGAGGATGGGTTTGCAGCGTTCAAACAAAGCCGCCTCGCCACCCACCAGCAAATTCAGCCGACCTTCGGCGGCTTCCTTGGGGGTGCGCGTCATGGGCGAATCGAGAAACTGACCGCCTTGGGCGATCACCAGGGCTGCGACTTTTTCAGTCGAAGCGGGCACGGCGGTGGAGCAGTCGATGACGATGGTGCCGGGCCGCAGGCCCTTCAAGACGCCGTCCTGACCCAGCAGCACCGCTTCGACCTGGGGTGTGCCGGTCACGCACAAGATGATCACATCCGATTGCGCGGCAAGGGCCTGGGGTGTGGTGCAGGTGCGCGCGCCTGCGGCCAGCAGGGCGTCCAGCGGCTGGTTGCCGGGGTGCTCCAGCACCGTCAGGCTTTGCCCGTGCTTGAGCAAGTTGCTGGCGATGCCGTGGCCCATCATGCCGATGCCGATCATGCCGATGGATGTCATGGGGTGTTCCTCAGGAATGTCAAATAGCTGACTTTAGTCCCGTGGTTTGTGGGCGCCAGTCTCGTGTTTGACTCCGCAACAGCGGTAAACCCCAAGCGTTTGGGCCACTGTCGGCGCCGACTGTTGTCAGTTCACCCACCAACGCCACAAGGCACTCAGCCAAACGCCACCACACAGCAGCAGGCTGAGCAAAACAGCGGCGCTGGCCGTGTCTTTGGCGCGTTTGGACTGGGCATGCCACTCGGGCCCCACCCGGTCAATGGCCGCCTCGATGCCGGTGTTGAGCAACTCGACCACCAGCACCGCCACAACCACGCCGATCAACAACACCGTCTCGGCCCAGTTTTGACCCAAGTACCAAGCACCAGGCAAGATCAACACGGCCAAGATGGCTTCTTGCCTGAAAGCGGGCTCGCTCCAGCCGGCCCGCAAACCCTCGATGGAGTAAATAAAAGCGTGCCAAACGCGAGAGAGGCCTTGGCGTTTGGGAGAGACAGTGGGGTGGTCGTTCATGAAGGGTAGCGTGTCAAACGTGATCAGCTCAATGGTGCCATGTTAATGGACACGCACCTTGAATTGACGGATGAACATTCACACCACTTCTAGAAATTCCCCTGGCCTGGCTGGATCACTGGCGCATTGGCCAGACTTGATCCAGCGGTGAAAGCCGCTTATCTGAACAGACTGGGCGGCGATACCGCACCAAAGTTAGGCCCTATGCCGCCAGATGGGGGTTGAGGGCACTGCGTGCTCAGCTGAATGGTGATGGTCTTGTCTTGTTTCGATGCGTCAACAATGCGCGCGCAGGCAAAACTGGAAATAGGCTGGTCTGAATGACCCGCGATGGTGCTCACCATGGGCAAAGTCACGTACTCACACGACTTGCTGTTGGCAGCGCTGCAGTCGTCCACTTTGTCAAACAAGGTGGACTTGGATCCTGGCTCTATCCATATTTTTTGACCGATGCTCAAAGAGACAGGGTTTCTTTCTTCAACCAATTTCCTGAAGGTCGTCACGTCGTTGTTGTCGGTCAAAAGGGACGACCACTGAAAAGTTTTGCAAGGGTCTTTGGGCTTGTCATCGTAGGCCTCCAGGACCAGTAAAAAAGGCTTTCCTGTGGCGGGATCCAGCGCAGGTCCTGGCGGCGTTGCCTTGCTGTTCCAGTAGGTGTCGTAAACGCATTGGCTGGCCACCAGAGGAAACAAGCCGCCCGGCTCGATGGTGCCAGGGCTGGTCATGCCAGCCACGGCCGTGACGGTGACAGGGGTGGACAGCATATTCCATATAAGGCGAGCAAAAAACGTGGGCACTTCGCCATCGTTTTCTCCAGTGCCTTTGCGCAGGGTGACCTGCACGGCAGGAACATCGTTGACGGTGGGGGTCATGGGCAGCATTTGCAAGACCGCATTGACTTGTGTGGGGTTCCAGTAGCCCGATTGCACCGTGCCCGTGGACAGCTTTTTACCATCGGCCGAATTGAGCGAAATGGCGCTGAAGGCCGCCGTTTCTGCAGCAGACCATTGCGGTGTGGCTGAAGTGGTGCT
Source organism: Comamonadaceae bacterium (assembly GCA_947458305.1). GTDB lineage: Bacteria > Pseudomonadota > Gammaproteobacteria > Burkholderiales > Burkholderiaceae_C > Limnohabitans_A. Next base: position 9,747 of record CANGZO010000039.1, on the reverse strand, counting down.
GCGCAGTTGTTTGGCCCCGGCCAGAGCCGCAGCGTCCGCATCGTTTTGAAGTTCATTGCGAACGAATTGCAAGTACGCCACATCGATCACCAAGGCCGCAATGCCCAGAAAAACGGGAATCATCAAAGCCACCAGCAAAGTGACTGCGCCCCTTTGGGCTTTTGGAGATGTGTGTGTGTTCATCATTCCCTCACCATGACTGTGGTTGATGTCAAAACCAGGGGCGTATTGATGGCGCTCAACAAATTTCCCAAGGCCAAACCTTTGAAGGTGTAACTCACGCGCACCGCCAGATGCGCGGGGTTGCTTTGTGCAGGAAAGTCCACGGTGACAAGACTGGGGGCACCCAAACCCAGCAAGGCGGTGCCGGTGTATTGGGTCACCCGGGTGGTGATCTCGGCGGGGGTGACGGCGGGCACCCGCAACACAATGCCTGCACGCGCGCCCTCGCGGCTGGCATTGGTGATCACGGCTTTGTCATACAGCGCGAAACCGAATTCGATGATGCCAGAGACGATCAACAGCAGCACAGGCAAAAGCAAGCCGAATTCAACAGTGGCTGTTCCCTGCTGGCCGAACTGGAGCCTCTTGTTTCGGGTGGATGACGGGCATTTCTCTGAATCCACAGGGACATCAACCAGGGTGTGAGTCATTGGAGAAATCCTTCGAATCATTGTCGGGTCACATGCAGCCGGATGGTGGGCACGCCCCGATTGCAACCATAGGACAAGCGCTTTTCGGGAACCGTTGGACAGCGCACTGAACCCAGAAGATTTCCGATGAGCCATACAACCAGGTATGTGGTCAGGCACACATTCCTATTCGTCACAAATTCATACAGTCAACGCCACACAGCGTCATCCAACGTTTGTGTAGGCAAGAGCCCCCGCTTGGCTTGTCTTGCCGTTCAAGCGGCGCTGCCTGCAGGCTGGATCAGGGGTTCTTTTTTTCTTTGAACAGGAGTTTTTGTCATGAACCATGTCATCCGTGAATTGAAGTCTTTCGCCCTTGATGAAAGTGGAGCCACCGCCATCGAATATGGCTTGCTCGCCGCCCTGGTGGCCTTGGGAATTGTTGTGGGTGCCACCGCATTGGGCTCTGAGTTGGGTTTGTTCTTTGGCCGCATCGCGACCCGACTGTCGACCGCTGCCTGAGCGACCCAACCCGTTTGTCTGTCAGCCTATTTGAATATCTCATCCGATATGTACGAGGGCTCACAGACGAAGCGGTGTCCCATTCTTAAAGTCACACCACGGTGATCAACAAAGAACTCACCGTTGCAAAGCTGTGATGAGCGTGAGCAGGTTCATACAGCTTGAAGTTCATCAACTTTTATCTGGAGTCAGTGATCATGAAAAATCAAATTCAAAAATTCATCCACGATGAGTCGGGTGCAACCGCCATTGAGTATGGCCTGCTGGCCGCTTTGGTCGCCTTGGGCATCGCGGTGGGTGCCACGGCGTTGGGCACGCAATTGGGCGCTTTGTTCACCCGAATCTCGACACGACTGTCTACAGCCGTCTTTCCCTGAAGCGAGTTGGCAGAACCCGGAAAACCGACCATGTCCACCCTGAACTTAGAGTTTGTCAGCGTCATGGCTTTGAGTGTGCTGCTGGTGTTGGCCATTTGGTACGACTGGCGCATGAGAAAAATACCCAACACCTTGGTGCTCTGGGGCGTTCTCACCGCTTTGGGCTTGTCGCTGACGCCTCGGGGCATCGGTCTCGATGCGGCATTGTGGGGTGGCTTGACCGGTTTTCTGGTGTTCTTGCTTTTGTATGTGTTCAAGATGGTGGGTGCCGGTGACGTCAAGCTGATCGCAGCCCTTGGTCTGTTTGTCGGATGGCCCGACATGGCCAAAGTTTGCGTGGCGATCTTGCTCGCTGGAGGCTTGTTGGCCGTGGCCTGGGGTCTTTGGACATCGAACATGGTCACAGTTTTGAAAAACCTGCGCACCGGCTTGACTGAACTGATCAGTGCAGGGCAATGGCCTTCACTGGGGCAGCCCTTGATCAGCCAGGTGACCAGCGAACGTGTCCCTTATGCGCTGGCTGTTGGGCTGGGTACCGCAGCCTATTACGTTGCCACCCGGTAATTTCGGCATGACAGGTTTTGAAACAGGAAATGAATAATGAACAAACGTCCGGTTTTGATGATTGCTGTTGCCGCAGCCGTTTCACTGGCCACAGTCTCTATGGCAGCGATCTGGTTGAAGCAAAAAGATGATGCGGGCACGATCAAAGTGGTCGTCGCGACGCGTGATCTTCAAATGGGAACACGCTTGCAGCCTGCCATGTTGGAGACGGTCAGTTGGCCCGTCTCTGCACCCATCCAATCGCCTTTGAATTCGACCGAACAGGCTTACGACCGTGTGATCAACATGCCCATTTTGCGGGGAGAGCCGATTTTGGTCAGCAAATTGGCTGCGTTGGGACAGCAAGGCGGGCTCTCTTCAGTCTTGAAGGAAGGTAAACGTGCCGTCACTGTGAAGGTGAACGAGGTTGTGGGGGTCGCCGGATTTGCCTTGCCAGGTAATTTTGTGGATGTCATGGCCAACATTCCGGACAAAGACAACAACCCGGTTTCCAAAATTGTGCTCGAGAGGATTCAGGTGCTGGCGGTTGCACAAGATGTCGCCAGCACTGAAAACAAGCCTCGCGTGGTCAGCGCCGTGACCCTTGAAGTGACCCCACAGGAAGCTGAAATCATCGACTTGGCCAGAAGCGTGGGCTCCTTGTCACTGGTTTTGCGCAGCCAGATCGACGTGTCCAGCGTGGACACACCGGGATCGCGCAAAGGGGATCTGTTGCAAAAGACCATCCAACAGCCTCCACAGCCCAAAGGCTTGCCGACACAGGTGAAGTCAACCGATACCCCGCGTTCCAAGCCCCCACGTGTGATCAAGCCTGCGAGTCAGAGCCAACCGTCAAAGCCGACTGAAAAGATGGAAGTGATTCGCGGTATGACGAAATCCCAAGAGTCTGCCGAGTAAACCGCGTTTGTGAATGGATGACATCAACATGAAAAAAATCACTCAACATTGGACTGCGCTGGGACTGGTCTTTGCATGGAGTTTCGTTGTGCCCTCATGGGCCGCCGATAGCCAGATCTCCACCGCACCCAAAGCAAGCAAACCCGTGGCCACTGGCACGGTCACTTCAGAGAAACAGCAGGTCACCCAAGGACCGGTCGAGTTGTTGCCCGGCATCGACCTGAGCGGCGGTAAGTCCATGCTTTTGAGGCTTTCTGAACCCGCATTGCGCATCTCCATCGGCAACCCCGATGTGGCCGATGTCACCTTGATCAATGCCAAAGAGGTTTATGTGCTGGGCAAAAAAACAGGCGTCACCAATTTGATTGTCTGGTCTGCCAACGGCAAAACCAGTTTGCGCGATGTGGTCGTCGGGTTGGACGCAGGGATGCTGCAGTCCAGACTCGCCAAATGGGTGCCGACCACCGAGCCCCTGATGGTCGATGTGATGGCCGACACGGTGGTGTTGCGCGGGCGTGTCCCTGATGCCGTCAAAGCACACCGGATTGTGAGTCTGGCAGAGGCCTACACCGGTGGTAAAAAAGTCATCAACATGCTGCGTGTTGAGGGGTCTCAACAGGTCATGCTCGAAGTCAAGGTGGCCGAGGTGTCTCGCACGCTGCTCGATGAATTGGGCATTGACATCAATCTCACCCGAACGGCGGGCAGCACCTCGGTGTCGTTGCTCTCCCAGTTCTTGTCCAGTGGTGCCACGGCCCTGACAGTTGCTCGGGCCAATGGCATGACCAACATCACCTTGACGGCAGAAATGAAAAAGGGTTTGGTCAAAATTTTGGCCGAGCCCACCATCACGGCCATCAGTGGTCAAGAAGGCTCTTTTCTGGCCGGTGGAAAAATCTACATCCCAGTCCCGCAAGGGGGCATCAGCAACGCCATCACCTTGCAAGAAAAAGAGTATGGCGTGGGTTTGAGCTTTATACCGACAGTGCTGGAGGACGGGCTGATCCATCTGAAAGTGACACCCGAAGTCTCGGAGCTGTCGCAGTTGGGCGCCACGGTCAAAGCGCTCAACGGGCAAGTCAGTGTCCTGCCCTCCATCACCACACGCCGAGCCTCCACCACGGTGCAGCTCAGAGATGGCGAAAGCTTTGCGATTGGCGGCTTGATCAAAAGCAATGTCACCGAGGCGATTCGGGCATTTCCGATTTTGGGCGAACTGCCCATTTTGGGGGCCTTGTTTCGCAGCAATGCGTTTCAAACCGAAAAATCTGAATTGTTGTTTGTGGTGACCGCCCGATTGGCCAAAACATCCGAAACGGTCCTGGCCTTGCCCACAGACAGTTTCAAGCCGCCCACGCGTGCTGAATTCATGCTGGAAGGCCTGATGGAGTCCCCACCCGCGGTGTCGAATGATCAGCCTTCCGAGCCCCAATCCGAAGCAGCACCCGCCACCCCCCTCAAACCTTGAAGCCAGGAGTATTGAAATGTCCATCATGAACACATGCAAGGTCTCACACTGGGGTACTTGGCTGCTGGTGACTTTGTCTGCAGCGGGGTGTGCCCAAAACCCCTACGCCGATGCATCGCAATCGGGTCAATCCGTTCGTCAAGCCGTCAAGGCTCAAACCTTGAACCCTGATGCGGGGCAAAAAAATCTGCCGCCACCGGATACCGATGGTGTGGCCATGAAATCAGCCGTTGACCTCTACCAAAATTCCTTCGGCAAACCGCCTGCACCGGTGAATGTCTTGAGCATTGGTCTGGGTGGCTCTTCCGGCTCGACAGGCCGTTGAAAGGACGGTCATATGAATACCTATTTGCTGGCATCGGATGCCACCATGCTCGAACTTTTGCTGAGCACAGTGCAATCTCAGGGCCTGACTGTGAAGGCAGCTGTGGTGCGTGCTGAGGGACAGACCTTGTTGTCTTTTCTCCAAAATATGACGTCCGGAATTTTGCTGGTGTGCAGCAGCCAGGCGCAAAGGACTGCCGATCTGGATGCGCTGGAAACCATCACCTGGTCCAGTCCGCAGCTCAGTGTGATCCTGATCAGCGAAAGCGATGCCAAAGAAGATTTGGTTCGCGCCATGCGATCGGGTGTTCGGGAAGTTTTGGCCTCACCGCCTGCGCAGTCCGATTTGATGGCGGCTTTGCGTCGCGTCATGGCACACCACGAAAAAATCCGCATACCAGACGATGGTTATGTGGGCGTCGGGAAAATTGTGGCGTTCATTTCATGCAAGGGTGGCAGCGGCTCGACTTTTTTAGCGGCCAATACCGCACACTTGATTGCCGAAACCTTCAACCGCCGATGTGTGCTGGTGGATCTGGACTTGCAATACGGTGATGCGTCGTATTACATGAGCCAAGACGCTGTTAAGAACAACATCAGTGATCTGACGCAGCAAATTGACCGCTTGGACGCGCAGTTGCTGAACAGCTGCATGCACAGCATCAGCCCCAGGCTCCATTTGTTGGCGGCACCCGATGAGCCGGGCGTGGCCTTGGCCATCACGGCGAGTCAACTCGAGCAGGTCTTGACCTTGGCCAGGCGCACGCACGAGTTTGTGGTGCTGGATCTGGACAGCACCATCGATGCGGTCACGCTCAAAGCACTGGACATGGCGGATGTCGTGTATGTGGCGATGGAGTGCAACTTGCCCGTGGTGCGCAATGCCAAAAAGCTGGTCAAACTTTTCCGTTCACTGGGCTATGGCGATGACAAGCTGCGCTTGCTGGTCAACAAATACCAGTCCGATGGTCTGTTGGATGTCAAGAGCATCGAACAAGCCGTGGGAATCAAAGTTCACCACACCATTCCCAATCAGGTCGCTGCCGTGACCGAGGCGTTCAATCTGGGCAAACCGCTTGTGTTGTTGCATCCGCAAAACGGCGTGCTCAAAGCCTTGCGTGAAATCACGTCAACCCTCTTGCATGCGCCCTTGCCCAAAGCCCGTGGCTGGATGGATCGTTGGATGCGCAAAGCTGCCTGATCGATCAATTGAAAAAATAAGGAGATTGCTTTGAAACTGGACATCCGCCAGCATCTCGAGTCCCAAACACCGTTTCCAATTGCGTTGGGCTCAACACTGTCAGCCAATAGGGTGACAGCCGTTCGGCTTGAGACCATCAAATCACAGATACACCGTGAAATTTTGGCGCAGGTGGACTTGCGCCGCATGGAGACGATCTCACCCGAAGACTTGCGGGTGGAACTCAAGGCATTGACACAAAGGCTTCTGGATGAAAGCGGTCTGGCCATCAATGAAACGGAGCGTCGACAGATTGTTCAGGGCATTCAAGATGAAATGCTGGGCTTGGGTCCCATTGAGCCCTTGTTGGCAGATCCCAGTGTTTCGGATATTTTGGTCAACGGTCCACACAGTGTGTTTGTTGAGCGCAAGGGAAAGATTGAATTCACCAACATTCAATTTGACAGCGAGTCCCATCTGATGCGGGTGATTGACCGCATCGTCTCCCGCATCGGTCGCCGTGTGGACGAAATGAATCCCATGGTCGATGCCCGCTTACCGGACGGCTCCAGGGTCAATGCGGTGATACCGCCTTTGGCGCTGGACGGTCCATTGTTGTCGATTCGGCGTTTTGCAGTGGTGCCCTACACCATGGTCGATTTGCTGGGTTTTCACACCCTCAATGCTGAGATGGCTGATCTCATCAATGGTCTGGTCAAGGCCAAGGTCAATCTTTTGGTGTCTGGGGGGACTGGCAGCGGCAAGACCACCTTGCTCAACGTGATATCAGCCAGCATTCCCCACGATGAGCGGATCGTGACCATTGAAGATGCGGCCGAACTGCAATTGCAGCAGCCCCATGTGGTGCGCATGGAAACCCGACCGCAAAACATCGAAGGCAAAGGTGAGATCAGTCAGCGCGCATTGCTGCGCAACAGCCTGCGCATGCGGCCAGATCGCATCATTTTGGGGGAGGTGCGCGGTGCCGAAGTGCTGGACATGTTGCAAGCCATGAACACAGGTCACGATGGCTCCATGAGCACCATCCATGCCAACTCGCCGCGCGATGCGCTCACCCGTCTGGAGCACATGCTGGGCATGGCCGGTCTCAATGTCGAGGTGCGCTCCATGCGCCAGCAAATCAGTGCCGCCTTGACGGTGATCGTTCAAGTGTCCCGATTGTCCGATGGTCGGCGCAAGTTGACCAGCTTGCAGGAAATCACAGGCATTGAAGGCGATGTGATCACCATGCAAGAAATTTTCAGGTTTGAACAGACGGGTATCGCTGCTGACGGTCAGGTGCAAGGCCGATTTGTGGCCACTGGAATTCGTCCTAAGTTTGTGCATCGACTGAAAACACGTGGCATCGCATTGCGCGACGACCTGTTTGATCCCTTGAAATTTCGAGGCACATGATGAATGTCACTTATTGGTTCCTATTGATCGCGTTTGGTGTCTCCAGCTTTTTGTTGTTGTTGGGCTTGTACGAGGCCTGGCGTGCTTTCTGGAGTCCAAGGCAAAAGTTGCTCGATGAGCGAATGCACCAGATGTTCATGAACGAGCAGCGTCATGTGCATTCGGAAATTTTGCAAAGACGATCCTTGAGCCGATTCGGTGTGCTTGACCGTTCTCTGGGGCGAGTGCCAGGGGTTCAGGTGTTTGACCAATTGCTTGTGCAAGCCGATTGGCCCCTGGATGTTTCGCAGACCTTGTTGGCGGGTGGTTTGCTGTTGATTTTGTCGGCTGTGATGGGCATGGCGCTTCATTTTCCTGCGTTTGTCACAGGCTTGTTGATGGGGGTCACTTTGGGGGGCTTCATCTATTACCTCAAGTACCGATGTGCACAAAGGATCAAGATGATTGAAAAACAATTGCCAGATGCGTTGGACTTGATGGTTCGTGCGCAGCAATCGGGTCATGCCTTCATCAGCGCATTGCAGATCACCGCGTCTGAGTCGCGTGCCCCCATCGCGCTGGAATTTCGCAAGGTGTTCGATGAAATCAATCTGGGCATGAGTGTTCAGGCTGCGATGAATCATCTGGCTTCTCGCATTGACAGCAAGGAAATTCGCTATTTTGTGGTGGCCGTTTTGATCCAGAACGAGACCGGTGGAAATTTGGCCGAGGTGTTGCGAAAGACGGCCGCCTTGATCCGTGAGCGACAAAAAATTGCCGGGGTGGTTCGAGTCTTGTCTGCCGAAGGCCGCATTTCGGCATGGATCTTGTCTGTTATGCCCTTTTTGTTGGCATTTTTTTTATACCTCATCAACCCTGAGTTCATCTCTGCACTTTGGAAAGAACCGATGGGTTTGACCATGCTGGGTGTCTCTTTGTGCTTGATGCTGGTGGGTGTCTTTTGGATGTCCCGACTGGTTCAAATCAAAGTATGAAAGTAAGTCATGTCCATCTTGAATATTCTTTTTCTGGCGTCATTGTTCTTGTTGGTACTTTCTTTGACTTATCTTGCCTTGAATCAATGGGTGCCAGGTGATTTTGAAAAGCGCCGTTTGGCATTGACCGAGCTGAGGATTCCCGCATCCAATGCTTGGCTCCAACGCATGAAGTCCCAAATGACCTCATGGCTTTTATCGCTGGGGCCTTGGGCCGGGTCGGCCACTTCGGAAGATGCCTTGCAGCCCACTGATTTGCAGATCAGACTGCTCAATGCAGGCCTTCGTTCCAGCATGGCTGTCTCGGTTTTTTTGGGTTTAAAAACTTTGCTGACCTTTTTGCTGCCGGTGTGTTTCGTGGCGCTGATGTGGTTGTTCCAAGTGTCATGGCCAGATCTGGGGTTTTGGACAGGACTTATGGCATCGGCGGCACTGGGTTATTACATGCCCAACATGGTTTTGCACCAACTGATCAAGCAGCAGCAGAAGATTTTGTTTCATGCCGTTCCGGATGCACTGGATCTGATGCGTTTGTGCGTGCAAGCAGGCCTGGGCCTGGACGCCGCCATCGAGAGGGTGGGGCGGGAAATGCGTTTGTCATACCCCCAACTCTCGGATGAATTTGCCTTGACGGGGCTGGAGTTGCGTGCCGGATCTTCACGTGCAGAAGCTTTGCGCCACCTGTCCCAGCGCATGGGCTTGCCCGATATAGAGGGGTTGGTCTCGATGCTGATTCAGGCCGATCGATTTGGCACCAGCATTGCTGAATCGCTGGAGGTGCATTCGGACGCGCTCAGGACCAAGCGCCGATTGATCGCCGAAGAAGCAGCGGCCAAGTTGCCCATCAAACTGCTGATTCCTTTGATTTTCTGTGTGTTCCCAGCTTTGATGACGGTGCTTTTGGGGCCTGTGGTGATCAGCATCACGCAGCATTTGTTCCCACTGGTCAACAACTGAGATCAGCCTTGAAGTACCAACCAGGCGCCTGACTGGGATGGCAAGCGCAAGGGGTTGAGGCCAGCAACCCCATTTTCAGTGACCGCTGCCATGAAGGCCGTGTGCCACTGCCCCATTGTGTCTCCCATCAGGCATGGAGGTGGTGCGACACACCGTCTTTGTGCGGGTAAATCTCCAGCACATTGCCCGTGCGTAAAGAGTTCAGTGCAGATGCGCCTGGCAGCAGGGCTGATTTCTCGCTGCTCCAGCCCCCATGTTCCGGACCTTGGCTCCAATAAAGCGGTGCATCACGTTGCACGGCAAACAAGCGTTCGGGTTGACCATGGAACATCACGCCCATCGCCACAGGCCCTGCCAGCAGGCCCATGGCCCGGTGCAAGGTTTGTGCCGGTTGCCCTTGGTGGATGGCGTCGATCAGGTGGGCAATGACTTCGGT
>CANGZO010000038.1 GCA_947458305.1 Comamonadaceae bacterium | reverse complement strand
TGTTGAATTCGAAGGCATCGATCACGCCGCGCTGCATCGCGGGCACGATTTCACCGCCAGGCAACTGGGCCACAGCCATGCCCATTTCTTGCAGCATGTCGGCAGCCAAACCGATGGTGCGGTACTTGAAACCCTTCAAGTCAGCGGCTTTCTTGGGTGGTGACTTTTTGAACCAACCCAGTGGCTGGGAAGGCATTGGGAAAGAGAAGAAGCCGACGACGTTCAGGTTCATCTTGGCGACCAGCTTGTCCCACAGCTGTTGACCACCGCCGGCCTGAATCCAGCTCAAACCGATTTCGGGTGTGGCGCCGCTCACGGGGCCAGTGCCGAACAAAGAAGCCGATTTGTTTTTGCCGTACCAGTAGCCGGACACATGGTGACCACCGTCGAGCACGCCTTTGCTCACGGCATCGATGATTTCGAAGGGCTTGACCACAGCACCTGCGGGCAAATAATCGATTCTCAGGCGGCCACCAGACATTTCATTGACGCGGGTGACGTACTGCTGGGCCATCTCGCTGAAAATCTCATTGGTGCCCCAAGAGCCCTGGAACTTGAAAACGATGGGGGCTTGGGCCACAGCGATCATGGGCGCGCCGGCCAGAGGCACAGCGGCAGCGGCTGTCGCTGCTTTGGCGAAGAAACGACGACGGCTGGTTTCAGGCGCATCGGCAGATTTTGTTGAAATTTCTTGTTGAGCTGGGGTCATGGGATGTCTCCTGTTGAACGTGCAAGCGTAAAAAGTTACTGCTCAGTATCTGATTATGGGTGTTGGTCAAAAGTTATAGCTAAGTGATAACCCTTAAATGACTTGTCATTTTTTTCAGCTGGTTTCAGAAAAAAATTCAATCAAGCCACCAAATCAAAACCTTGGGCCTCAACACTCAAAAACCCCTCGGTGAAGTTGGCCAAGCGGGCATAAAACACCGCTTTGGGGTGCGCGATCAAAGCTTGGCACATGAGCGATAACCAAGGCTTCACATGTTGACTGAAGAACGCCATCTGATGGGTGAGATTGGAAACCGCCACATCGTCCCCTGCGATCAGGTAGCGCATGACCTCAAACACATAAGCCGCATGGTCTTCTGTCTCGGACATGTCCTGGCTTCGGCCCAAGCCCAGAGCGGCCAAATCGTCACGCAACCTGACCAGGGGTTTTTCGTTCAAAAAACCACTCAGATAGTGCGACCCAAACAGGTAAATCTCAGGTTTACCCACGCCGCCAAACAGTTGGTTGTACTCGGAGGCGATTTGCTCTTGGGTCAAACCTCGTGCACAGGCCACCAATTCACGCCAAGGCTCCTCCAAAAAAGCACCCGCATCGGGGGCTTCGGTGACGGCCACTTGCAGTTGAGCCAAAAGCTCGCCAGCAGGGGCTGCATAAAACAACTGGGACAGCAAGCCGTAGATTTCAGCACGGGCGGTTTCTTCGTCCAGCGCATGGCTGTTGGTGGACAGGTTCAGGTCTTGGCTCATGGCAACAACTTATCGGGTTTTGGGGGGCAGCTGGCCATCGGTGATGCGCACCTGGTTCTCGTCGGTGAACATGTCGATGACGCGGCAGTCACCGCACATTTTCAGGCGCTCCAAGGCTGGCCCTTGGAACATGCTGTGACCCGTCAGGCGTCCCAGCATGGTCTCAATCGCCTTGAGGGTGCCAAAAGGTTTGGCGCAGCGGATGCAGGCGTAAGGTGGGCTGCTGTGCACCACCCGCGGCTGGGAGCGCTCAGACATCAAGGACAAGCGCGGCTGCAGCGTGATGGCGTTTTCGGGACAGGTCTTGGCGCACAGGCCACATTGCACACAATTTTTCTCCACAAACTTCAGCTCGGGCTGCAAGGGGTTGTCTTGCAAAGCCGAGGAGGGGCATGCGCCCACGCAGCTCATGCACAGCGTGCACTTGCTGCCGTCCACGGTGATGCTGCCCAGGGGCGAACCTGCAGCGGGCAAATCCAGCGCCTTGGGGCGACTGCTTTCTTCCAAAGCCATCACAGGCGACTGCGCCATCAGGTGGTCAATGACCAGCTCCAGGTTGCTGCGTTTTTCGGCCTGCACCGCGTGGCGAGCGGCCGTGGCCGGGCCTGTGGGCAGAATTGCGGCCTTGAGGCTGCGGGCGCACAAGCGCTGCAAATCACCGTCCAATGCTGTGGCGGTTTTGGCTTCAATCAGCTGGAAATGCACCCCGGTGTAACCCAAACCATTGAGCAGGCTTTGGGCCACGGCCATTTGCGCCATGAGCGCGGCGCGGTATTGCGGCGCTTCTTCATGGGTGATCAGCACCATGACCTGTCGTGCGCCGTAGGCCACGGCCGACAGCCACAGCTCCATGCCCACACTGGCGGTGTGCCACAGCGCCACAGGCATCACGCGGGCGGGCATGCCTTGCATCACACCCAATTGCGCTCCCCGGCCCAACTCGTCGATCAGGGTCTGGCCTTTTTCTTGGCTGTGCAGCAGCAGTGCAGCATCGCGCCCGCCCGCGGCCTGGTAGGCCGTGAGCAGCGCGCGGATCTTGGCACCCTGCTCTGCCGGACGCGGGTAGGCGTAAGTCAAGGCTCCGGTGGGGCAAGCTGTGGTGCAAGCCCCGCAGCCCACGCACAGATTGGGGTTGACCACGATTTGCTGGCGGCTTTTGTCCGAGCGAACGGCTTCGGCTGAGCAGATGTCAATGCAGGCGCTGCAGCCGACTTGCTCGTTGCGGCTGTGGGCGCAAAGCTTTTGCTTGTAAGCAAAAAACCGGGGTTTTTCAAACTCGCCCACCAATTCGCGCACTTTGAGCAAGGTTTGCAGGTCTTGCCCATCCCAACGGAAATAGCCCTGGGGCAAGGCGTGCGAGGTGAACGTGGGCGCAGCTTTGTCGCCGCGCAGGTCCAACACCACATCAAAGCGCTCGTTTTGTGGTCGGGCGTCGCGGGTGAAGTCGATGGCGCCTGCGGCTTCGCACACTTTGACGCAGTCGCGGTGCGAAGTGCAGCGCGACAGGTCCACCTGGTAATCGAGGCCAATGGCTTGTTCGGGACAAGCGACCACGCAGGCGTTACAGCGGGTGCACAGGTCCAGGTCAATCGGGTTACTGGCGTCCCAAGACACCTCGAAGGCACCCAGCCAGCCTTTGAGGCCTTGCAAGCGACCGGCCAGCACCGGAAAGCGTCGCTCTTGGCTGCCCCCGGTATGGCCTGGGCCTTGCGCAAAAATCGTGACCTGCATGGCATCGGCCAAAAAGCTGGCGGCGCGTTCGGCGACATCGATCGCGCCGATGATGAGCACACGGCCTTCGCTTTTGTAAGTGACCGTGGGCACCGGCTCGGGCTCGGGCAGGCGGGCTGCAGCCAGCAGTGCGGCCATTTTGGGTGTGGCCTGCTCGGCCTCACGGCCCCAACCGCCGGTTTCGCGGATGTTGACAAAACGAATCGGCGAAATCGCCCCTTCGGTTTGCTCGGCCAGTTCACTGAACAAGCGTTTTTCTTGGGTACAAGCCACCACCACGGTCTCGCCGGTTTTCACGGCTTTTTGAAATTGGCCTGCCTCGCGGCGGCACAAGGTGGTGTGCAGGGTTAAGTCTTCACCCAGTGCTTTGCCCAGGGCTTGGGCTTGCAGGGGCATGGTTTGGTTGCAGTTGCAAATCAGGGTGGTCATGTTCTGGGACTAATCGTGGTGTTTGCGCTGCGGTATCCGGCAGCTCAGGCGAGTCGAGAGATTGCGGCGACTGTGCCACATTGGTTGAGCCTTCCGGCAATGCGGGACTTTCATCAGGGTTTTCACGGATTGGGGCCGCATCGCCCGACACGCCCACTGCGTTGACAGGTTCTGAAGTGGCATCCTGGCTTGGCGGAAACAGATTCAAAAATTGCGCACCGACCATTTTTTGCAACATGCCTGACGGCAAAGGGTCTGGCGTGTTGTAGTCGCCGATGTAAATGTCCAGCCCGTCCATCACATTGAAATGGGGGTCGGTGAAGAGTTTTTTAACCGCTGTGTTGCGCACATCGGCGGCCACACCTTGCTGCATGAAAGGCTGAAAATCGGATGACGGCGTCAAAGCGCGCGCATCGTCCAGGGTCGGCAAAGGCGGGCGTTGTGCCGCTGGATCGGGCGCCGCCGTGGTGTTCGCAGGATTTGCAGCGGGGGGTTCGGAGGAGTGGGAAGGCAAATGGCCCTGACCGCCGACCGCCACAGCGGGGCTGTTGTCCGTCTTGGGCTGCACAGGTTCCGTGGTTTCAAGGCCCTGCTTGCGGCGCGACCATCGGCTAAAAAAGTGATCGCTCATGGTTTGATCCCCGAACCTTTTCTTTTACTGTCCGTGCTGACCGATGCCGGCTGACCAAACCGATCGGTCAAGCGCATGAAACTTTGTGGGCGCTGGCGTTTTTTCTCTTCAGGCACAAAGTGCTGGGTGGCAAAGTCTTGCAACCACGTCACCACTTCGGGGGGTACTGGAACGGTCTCCACCGTCTCTTGGGCATCCATCCACCGACCTGCATCGTGGTAACTCAGGCTCACCGCTTGTGGCTCAGCCACAGGCTCTGAGCCATCTTCTTTGTCCACCATTCGCCACATCACAAAGTAGCAAGGTGTGGGCGAGGTCGCATTGAGCCAATAGCCCTCTGCATCGTCCTTGAAAAGCGACACACACCAGGCAGGGTATAAAAAAAGCGTTTCATGCTCGGACTGCCGCAGCAAGCTGGGGGCCTGCCCAAAACTGGCCTGCTGGGGCACCACATCGGCCAAAACCCAGCGCCAAGTTTGCCAACGGGCCATGGCACCCTGGACGGGCTCACGCCGCATCAAAACAGCCACATCAATGCTGGGACGAATGGACATGGGTGCAATCACTTTGTAAAAAACACGAAAGAAGCACTACCTGAGGGCAGGCAAAGCCAAGGAGAATACCGCACCTGACCCCGGCTCGCTGGCCAATTCCAATCGCCCTGCATGGCCCTCAACGACCGAACGACTCAGCCACAAGCCCACGCCCATGCCCTTGTCTTTGGACGTTTTGAACAGCGCAAAAACATCCGATTGCTGATCCTTGGCAATACCGCACCCGTTATCGGCAATGCGCAGCTCAACCCAATCGCCTCGCCGCGCACCGGTAATCGAGATGGCAAATGCCCTGCCTTGGACGCCTTCAAATGACTCCATGGCGTTGTTCAACAGGTTCAGAATCACCTGCTGCAACTGAGTGACATCCCCATGAATGGGCAAAGGCCCGCTCACGTCGATGTGCAAAGAGATGTCAGAACGCTGCGCCTGACTCTGAACAATTTGCACCACATCGTTGACCAAAATGGCCAAGTCCAGTGGCGAAAACTCCGCCTTGCCGTTGGCAAACATGCTGCGCAGCCTTCGAATAATGGCCCCCGCGTGCAAGGTATCTTGGCGCACCATGTCGAGCAGCTGAGCATTGGAAGGGGTCACACTGTCCGTGGAGGCCGGACGGTTTAACTGCGACTCTACCAACTCGGCCTTGAGCAAGATCGACGTCAAGGGTTGGTTCAACTCATGCGCAATGCTGGCCACCAAAGCCCCCATCCCGGCAGTCTTGTTGGACAGGGTCAATTGGCGAATGATTTCTTCGCGTTCACGCAGCAGCGAAGCCAGATCGATGGATTTCAATTGCGCTTCTGTCGCCTGCTGGCGCTGCTGAATCAATGCCTGCTCGACTTGGGCTCGTTCTTGCTGGAACTGGTCCATGAGCATCTGAACAAAACCGAAATTCAGCAAACTGATGGCCAGAATCTGGCAAGCAAACAAGGCCGCCTGGTCCCAGCCCGGGTCGTACAAGCCTTGCGCTCCCCAGCCTGCCAGCAGGGTGACTGCCTTGATGCCCAATGAAATGCTGAACACCAGCCCCCCCAACTGGATGGCCCTGGCGCCAGAGGTCTGACGCCGCTGCCCCATGGCACGCCCCGAGAAAAAGAAATCCACACAGATCAGGGCATAAAACAGGAAAAACACCAGCATCATGGTCCTGTGACTGGCCCCTGAAAAAAACAGCCAACCATTGAGGCTCAGATAAATCAGGTGCAAGGAGCCATTCCAGACGATCCAGCGTTGCCCCGCGGGTCCATCGGTTGAACGCAACACATGCTGACGCGCAAAGTTGCCTATTGCCATCAGTGTCTGCCCAAAGCAAGCCACAAGCCAGTCGGGCAACACGCCCTGTGCGCCCAGCAAAGCCAGGCCAGTCGCACTGACCATGCCCGCAGCGCTCCATTGAGCGACCAGGCGACTTTGGTAACGAGACAGGCTGAACCAGATGATGCCGTGCAGCATCAGGTACAGCACGGCATACATCACATAAATGGTTCTGACATCAAGTTCCAACGAATCCCCGCAACACAGCGACACGATGGCCGTGTCAGGCCGGTGGGATTATGCAATTGCAGCGACCTCGATCCTGACAGCGCAATACTTGAACTCCGGAATTTTGCCGAAAGGGTCCAGCGCCGAATTGGTCAGCAAGTTGGCCGCCGCCTCTTGGTAGGCAAACGGAATGAACACCGTGCCCAAAGGTGTGCCGTCGTCCTGGCGCACCTGCAATCGCACCTGACCTCTGCGTGAAGCGATGGTGGCTACATCGCCGGGCACCAGGCCCAGACGCCGCAAATCGTCCCCATGCAGCGAGGCCGTGGCCGCAGGCTCCAGCGCGTCGAGCACGGTGGCGCGGCGCGTCATGCTGCCGGTGTGCCAATGCTCCAGCTGACGCCCGGTGATCAGCACCATCGGGTACTCGGCATCGGGTTGCTCATTGGCGGGGATCAAGCTGGCCGTCATCAGCCGCACGCGACCATCGGCGGTCGGGAAATGGTCATGGAAGACGATGGGCTGGCCCGGATCGTCGGCACTCACGCACGGGTAAGTGACCGAGCCCGCGTTCAGGCGCGCCCAGTCGATGCCGCCAATGGCCGGCGCCATGGCTTGGCGCATTTCTTCGTAAACCGCGGCAACACCTTCGTGCTCGCCTGCGTAGTGCCAGTTCAGGCCCATGCGCTCGGCGATCTGCTGGATGATCCAAAGGTCGGGTTTCGCATCGCCCGGTGGCAGCACGGCTTGTCGACCCATTTGTACCGTGCGGTCGGTGTTGCTCACGGTGCCGGTCTTCTCGGGCCAGGCGCTGGCAGGCAGCACCACATCGGCAAGCCAGGCGGTTTCGGTCAAGAAGATGTCTTGCACCACCAGGTGCTGCAAGCTGGCCAGCGCATGACGGGCGTGGTTCAGGTCCGGGTCGCTCATGGCCGGGTTCTCGCCCATGATGTACATGCCGCGCACCTTGTGCGGGTCGCTGTCAGGCGCGAGGGCCTTGTGCATGATCTCAACCACGGTGTAGCCGGGCTGGTCGTCCAGTTTCGCGTCCCAAAACTTTTCAAACCAGTCGTGTGCAGACTTGTCGGCGACCCGCTGGTAGTTGGGGTACATCATCGGAATCAGGCCCGCGTCGCTTGCGCCTTGCACGTTGTTCTGGCCGCGCAAGGGGTGCAAGCCGGTGCCGGGTCGGCCGATCTGGCCGGTGATGCTGGCCAGCGCGATCAGGCAGCGCACGTTGTCGGTGCCGTGCACGTGCTGGCTCACGCCCATGCCCCACAAGATCATGGCGGCTTTGGCACCGGCATAGGCACGCGCCACTTCACGGATGGTGTCAGCCGGTATGCCACACACCAAGCTCATGGCTTCGGGCGTGAAGCCTTGCACATGGGCTTTGAGTTCGGCCACGTTGTCTGCACGCGCCTTCAAAAAGGCTTCGTTACACAAACCCTCATGCACGATGACGTGCAGCATGGCGTTGAGCAGCGCCACGTCGGTGTCGGCTTTGAACTGCAGATTGCGCCAAGCATGGCGGCCGATGTCGGTGATGCGCGGGTCGGCCAGCACGATTCGGGTGCCGCGCTTGGCCGCGTTCTTCATCCAGGTAGCGGCCACGGGGTGGTTGCTGGTGGGGTTGGAACCTATGACGATGATGAGGTCGGAATGCTCGACATCGCGCACCGGGTTGCTGACGGCACCCGAGCCCACGCCTTCCAGCAAAGCCGCCACACTGGACGCGTGACACAGGCGGGTGCAGTGGTCCACGTTGTTGCTGCCAAAGCCGGTGCGCACCAGCTTCTGGAACAAATAGGCTTCTTCGTTGCTGCCTTTGGCCGAGCCAAAACCGGCGAGCGATTTGGGGCCGTGTTGCTGGCGCAACGCGTTCAGCGGTTGGGTGGCGATCTCAAGCGCTTCCTCCCACGTCGCTTCGCGGAAGACCTCGCGCCAGTCGGTGTGGCCGTCGATCAGGCCCAGGTCTTTGGCCACGCCGTCCTTGCGGATCAGCGGTTGGGTGATGCGGTCCGGGCTGTGGATGTAGTCCATGCCAAAGCGACCCTTGACGCACAGACGGCCTTCGTTGGCCGGACCTTCGCGGCCTTTCACGCTGACGATTCGGGCTGGAACGGCCCCTGTCGGGTCCGGGTCTTTGACTTGGTAAGTGACCAGACAACCCACGCCGCAAAACGGACACACCGAATCGACTTCGCGGTCCACCTTTTGCGGACCCATGTGGCTCTTGGGCATGAGCGCCCCTGTGGGGCAGGCCTGCACACATTCGCCGCAGCCCACACACGAGCTGCCGCCCATCGGATCGGCCAGGTCAAACACCACCTGGGTGTGTGCGCCCCGGAAGGCGAGGCCAATCACATCGTTGACCTGCAGGTCACGGCAAGCGCGTTGGCAACGGTTGCACTGGATGCAGGCGTCCAAGTTCACGGCCATGGCCGGGTGTGACAAATCGGCAGGCACGGCTTCACGACGCAGGGCCGCCAGTTGCGGGCGCACTTGCACGCCATGGTGCTCGGCCCATTGGCTCAGTTCGCCGTGTGGCGCTTCAGCGCGATCGTCCAGCCATTTGTGGCCCTGCTCGGGCAGGTCGGCCAGCAGCATCTCCAGCACCATCTTCTGGCTTTTGACGGCGCGGACGCTGTCGGTGGTCACCTGCATGCCGGGCGTGGCGCTGCGGCAGCAACTCGGGGCCAAGGTCCGTTCACCGGCCACCTCGACCACACAGGCTCGGCAGTTGCCGTCGGGTGCCAAGCCATCCTTGTGGCACAGGTGCGGGATGGCAATGCCCAATTCTTTGGCGATGTTGAAAATGCTTTTGCCGGCAGGCGCTTCGACGCTTTGGCCATTGAGTGTGAATTGGACGGTGCTCATGCTTTCACCTCTGCGCCCACTTCGTGAGGAAAGTAGTCCAGCACACAACGGATCGGGTTGGGCGCAGCCTGCCCCAGGCCGCAAATCGACGCATCGCCCATGACTTGCGCCAAGTCTTGCAAGGTGTCGGCGTCCCACACAGGACTGTCCATCAACAGCGCAGCCTTCTCAGTGCCCACACGGCAAGGTGTGCACTGGCCGCAGCTCTCGTGTGCAAAAAAGCGCATCACATTCAGGGCCGCCTCGCGGGCGCTGTCGTGTTGGCTGAGCACCATCACGGCGGCCGAGCCGATGAAGCAGCCATGGGGCTGCAGCGTGTCAAAGTCCAGCGGCACATCGGCCAGAAGAGCAGGCAAGATGCCGCCACTGGCCCCGCCGGGCAGGTAGGCGTACAGCGTGTGGCCCTCGGCCATGCCGCCGCAGTATTCATCCACCAGTTCGCGCAGCGTGATGCCCGCAGGCGCAAGCTTGACGCCGGGTTGCTTGACGCGACCGCTGACGCTGAAACGGCGCAGGCCCTTGCGGCCATGGCGTCCTTGAGATGCAAAGCTGTCCGCCCCTTGCTCGATCAGTTCGCGCACCCAGTAAAGCGTCTCGAAGTTGTGTTCCAGTGTGGGGCGGCCAAACAGCCCGACCTCGGCGATGTAGGGCGGGCGCATGCGCGGCTCACCGCGTTTGCCTTCGATGCTTTCGATCATGGCCGACTCTTCGCCGCAGATGTAGGCCCCCGCGCCACGGCGCAATTCGATGCGCGGCAACGCGCAAGGCGGATTCAGTTTCAGCGCTGCCAATTCTTCGGTCAGCAAAACACGCGCTTCGTGGTACTCGTCACGCAAATAGATGTACACCGCCTCGCAGCCCACCACGCTGGCAGCGATCAGCACACCCTCCAAAAAGCGGTGCGGATCGGCTTCCAGGAAAGTGCGGTCCTTGAAGGTGCCGGGCTCGCCTTCATCAATGTTCACCGCCATCAAGCGCGGACCGGGCTGGCTGCGCACGATGCGCCACTTGCGACCGGCCGGAAAACCCGCGCCGCCCAAGCCACGCAGGCCAGAAGACTCCAGACACTGGATGACCGATTCGTGGTCTTTCAGACCGGCTGACACTTGCAGGGCCAGCTGATAGCCACCGGCATTTTTGTAATCGTCGTAACGCAGTGCATGGGGCAAGGCCAAGGGCTGCGTGCTGTTTTCGGCCACCAAGCGGCTCACATTCTGGGCCGTGGCAAACGCCACGGCCTGCTGGCCCACTTGCGCCGCAGGGGCCTGCTCGCAGCGGCCCAGGCAAGGCACAGGCACCACCTTCACATCGAGCAGATCGTTTTGCAATTGGCGCAGCAAGCTGTCGCTGCCCGCGAGGCTGCAGCTCAGGCTGTCGCACACACGCACGGTGATGCGGGGGGCAGTTTCCTCGTCTTTCAGGATCTCGAAGTGGTGATAGAACGAAGCCACCTCGAACACCTCGACCACGGGCAGCCGCATCTCGGCGGCCAGCGCCACGATATGGCGCTCAAAGAGACCCTGAAAATGGTCGTTCAGTTTATGCAAGTGCTCGATCAGCAGATCACGGCGGTGGCCTTCTTCAGGCACAGGACCGATGAGGGCTTGCACATCGGCGCGGGCCTCAGGCAAGACCTGCCGGCCTTTGAGCTGGGTTCGGGGCTGGCGCAGTTGCTGGCGAACTTGGTCCAGGCCAATGTGGGTGGTATTCACCATGCGTGGTCAGTAGGTTTCAAGGTGCAGACGGCCTTCTTTTTTCAGCGCTGCACCCACGGTATCCCAATCGAGCCCGGCGTTCTGTGCGATGTCTC
The DNA here is from genome assembly GCA_947458305.1 of Comamonadaceae bacterium. GTDB lineage: Bacteria > Pseudomonadota > Gammaproteobacteria > Burkholderiales > Burkholderiaceae_C > Limnohabitans_A. The sequence continues at coordinate 2,067 of CANGZO010000038.1, read as the reverse complement.
TCAGGGCCATCACCACGCCCTCTTCCATGCTTTTCAAGCCGCACACATAAAAACAAGTGTTCGGGTCTTTGAGCTGGGCTGCGATGTCGGCAGCGCGATCGCGCATGGCGTCTTGCACGTAACGCTTGGGCTTACCCACTTCGCGCGAGAACGCGAACTCGGTGTCGATGAAGTCTTTGGGCAAGTTGTTGAGCGGGCCAAAGTACGGCAACTCAGCCGGCGTGCGTGCGCCAAAGAACAGCATGAGTTTGCCGCCCTCGAACTTGCCACTGGCCCGCAGGCGGCGGCGCCATTCGGTCATGGCACGCATGGGCGCACTGCCGGTGCCGGTGCAAATCATGACGATGTTGCTCTTGGGGTGGTTGGGCATCAGGAAGCTCGCACCAAAGGGCCCGATCACCTGCACCTTGTCACCCACATTCAGATCGCACATGAAGTTGGAAGCCACACCGCGCACCGGTTTGCCGTCGTGGTCTTCGAGCACGCGCTTGATGGTCAGTGACAGGTTGTTGTGGCCGGGGCGCTCGCCGTTGCGTGGGCTGGCGATCGAGTACTGGCGGGCATGGTGGGGTTTGCCTTTGGCATCCACACCCGGCGGGATGATGCCAATCGACTGGCCTTCGAGCACTGGGAATGGCAAGTTGCCGAAGTCCAGCACGATGTGGTGCGTGTCGTAGTCCTGTTGGCCTGCTTGTTGGCCCACTTCGGTCACACGCAAGTTACCCGTCACGGTGGCGGTGATGGTTTTCTCAGCGGCTTTGGGGCCATACAGATTGGTGTAGGCGTGGGCAGCTGACCAAGGCGGAATCGTTGCGCCGAACTGGGCCGAGTTGAAGCCTGAAACAGCGGCAGTGCTGACGGCAGAAGCCGAGGAGGCTGCGGCCGATTGCACGGCGGATTGCGCTTCTTCTTGTGCGGCACCGGCATCGCCACCCATGTCACCTGTTGCTTCGGCGAGTTCGTCAGCACTGAGTTCAGCAGGCAGTTCGTCCCACTTGAGTTGTTCTTCGATGCTGTAGGCCTTGGCCTTGGGCATCATGCGCCAGTTGTCAATCGAGCCTGTCGGGCATGGTGAGATGCAGTCCATGCAACCGTTGCAGATATCGGCCTTGACCACGTAGTTGAGCGAGTCGTGCGTGATCGCTCCCACCGGGCAGATCGCTTCGCAGGTGTTGCAGCGGATGCAAATTTCCGGGTCGATCAGGTGTTGTTTGATCAGCGTCGCTTCGGTGCTCATGTCTTGGCTCTCTTGTTGAGTTTTCGGCTTTTGTCTTTGGTTTTCGTGGCCCGCAACGGTATGGCTTGGGGCCGGGCGCCTCATGCTGGGGTACCAGAAATCGGCGCCCGGCCCCAAGCCATACCGTTGCTCAGTGCCTGCATGAACGTGCCAAGTCTACTGGCAGCCTGAACATACAGCACACCCATGTCATTGAAAGAGGAAGGGGCGGGTGACGATTTTCGGTACCCCGTCATGAGGAACCCGCCCCTTCCTCATTCAATGACCGCCTTCCATCAAGGCAACACATTCGAATTGCAAGTACACGGGTGGTACAGATCAAACGAAAACCTGCGACAAATCCCATTCAGTTGACAGGGGAAGGGGCGGGTGACGATTTCTGGTACCCCAACATGAGGAACCCGCCCCTTCCTCTGTCAACTGCTGCCCCCGTAAATACAGGGGCAGCAGTCAGATCAGAAGATCAATCAGTTAAAACGGACGTAATCAAAGTCCACTGGCTGGCGGTTGATGCCCATGACGGGTGGCGCGATCCAGTTGGCGAACTTGCCGGGCTCCACCACTCGGCCCATCAGGCTGGCCACATAGGCGCGGTCTTCGTTGGTCGGCAACCACTCGCCGACTTTGGCCATCCACTCGGCGTCGGTCACCACACGGCCATCGGGCGTGATCTTGGAGCCGGACAAAGAACCGATGTTGCGGTGGAACGCCTTGTGAGGCGCGGTCAAGGTGAAAGGAATACCGGCCTTGGTGATGACGCGGTTCCAACGGTCAATGCCGCCTTTGGAATCGGTGATGTAGTCGTCGCGCAGCACTTCGTTCAAAGCGTT
>CANGZO010000037.1 GCA_947458305.1 Comamonadaceae bacterium | reverse complement strand
GCACCGCTTGCATGATGGCCGGAGCCAGATTCAATTCTTCAAAGTTCATTTTCTGAGCGCCATGTCCGGCGCTGGGTGTCGACTCAATCAATGCTGTTGGCAGTGACCAGTGTGGGTCGACAGGTCTTAAGGTGGGCATGGAAACCGCAGGCGCTTGTTTTGAGCGTTGCCCGGGTCAGGCCCCAGCAGGAGTGCTGATGCTGAGGCAACTGGAGGCCTCAGCGAGTTGGATTGTCGCACAAAGCCAAGCCAGCGCATGGCTGCACCGCTTTGGCTGTTCGGCGCTGCCCTCGGTGTGTCATGGGTTCAAACCCCAATTCAAAGATTTGCCTGGCACCCCTAGACTGGTGTCAGCCATTTTGACAACACACAGGGAGATCCCATGTCCGCTCATACCTCGCCTTCACGTCGCCATTTTTTGACAGCGTCCACCGTCTTGGCCACCAGTCTGGCCAGCATGGCCCTTATGGGGCCAGCCCAAGCGCAGACTGCCGCATGGCCTGCCAAGCCCATCAAAATTGTGGTGGCCTTTCCGCCCGGTGGTCTGACCGATGCCTATGCCCGCAACTATGGGGAGTTCCTTAGCAGCCGTTTGGGTGTGCCGGTGGTCATTGAAAACAGGCCCGGTGCGGGCGCCATCATTGGCATTGACGCGGTGGCCAAGTCCCCCGCCGACGGCTACACCTTCGTCATGAGCACATCGGGCACTTTTTGGCAAAACCGCGTTTTGTACGCCAAGCTGCCTTACAACCTGGACAAAGACTTGACCCCCGTGACGGTGTTCCCATCGGGCCCACTGGTGGTGGGCATCAACGAGAAGATCCCCGCCAAAAACATGGCCGAGTTTGTCGCCTGGGCTAAAAAGAACAGCACCTCCATGGGCACCTATGCCCCGGGCTCTTATCCGCACATGTTGGCCGACCAGACCAACCGCCAGCAGGGCACCACGATCCAGTCGGTGCACTACCGGGGTGAAGCGCCGATGTGGCTGGACGTGGCCTCGGGCCAGTTGCAGATCGCGGTGGGCAGTTTTCAGGCCTTCAACGCTGTGTCCACCCGGGGCGTGCGCGCCATTGGCGTGACCGGTAGTTACCGATCGCCCAAGCTGCCCGATGTGCCCACGCTCACCGAACAAGGCAACACCGAAAAACTGGTCACGCTCGAGGGCGGTTTGCCTTTGGTGGCCCCGGCAGGCACGCCCGAAGCCGTGCTCAAACGCATGGCCGATGAAGCGGTGGCCTGGTCCAACACCGACAAAGCCGCCAAGTTGCGCGAAACCTTCGCCATCCCCAACAAGCCCAAAAACCTGGCGGCCACCCGCAAAGACTGGGAAGCCGAAGTGCCCGTTTGGATCAAGCTGGCGGTCGATCTGGGCATCAAGCTGGACTGATGCAGTGGCTTTGGCGCAGTATGGGTGCGCTGCATTTGTAGGAGCGCTCCCCAGTGCGCGATGTCTTGCAGACCGATGACCTGAGCTCGAGCTCGCGTTCAGTTTTACCAGGCAGTTGAATTTGCGCTAAAGTAATGAATCCTTACTTTTGGAAAAGAGCATGCTTGCCAAAATCACTGCAAAAAATCAGCTTACCCTGCCTAAAAGCCTAACGCAGGCGGTAGGGGCGACCGAATACTTTGATGTGGAGGCCCGTGGTGGGCAGCTCATCTTGACGCCTGTGCGCATTCAGCGTGGCGATGCGGTCCGTGCCAAATTGGCCGAGTTGGATCTGACAGTCGACGACATGGCGGCAGCAGTGGCATGGGCCAGAGCGCCTGCAGCCAGATCCGCTTCACCAGCTGCCATGGTCAACGAGCCTGATCCTGCCTACAAGGTGACGCCTGTCAAGTCCAAGAAGGTCCACGTCAAAAAGGCCATGCCTCCAGCATGAGTGCTGCTTTTCGCGTGGTGCTGGACACCAACGTCGTCTTGTCTGCGCTGGTGTTTCGCGGTGCAGCCGCTGGACAGCTGCGGCAGGCTTGGCAGCGAGGGCTGGTGCTGCCACTGGTCAGCACAGCCACAGCGCAAGAGCTGGTGCGGGTGTTGGCTTATCCCAAGTTTCGCTTGTCGCCAGCTGAACAAAACGAGTTGCTGGCCGATTACTTGCCTTATACGGAAACTGTGCGGATCGCGCAGCCGCCTCCTGAAGTTCCCCATTGCCGCGATGTGCTGGATTTGCCATTCATGCACTTGGCGGTGGCGGGCAATGCGCATGCATTGGTGTCTGGCGACCGCGATTTGCTGGCCATTGCCGCTGAGTTTGAGCGGTTCAGTTCCTGTCCCATTGTGGGTTTGGATGTGTTTTGCACAATGCCCCCTTTGAGTTTTCGTGGGTAGAAAATCCGCAGATCAAGCAGCCCGATGAGCCAAACAAATTCGAATCTCCAATCCTCAAACTGCTATGCCATCAGGGTGCACTGATGCGTGCGAACCCGCGGTTTAATCACGCCTTATGAAAAAGACCGATCAAATGAGTTTTTTCGACGCGCCTGTCGATTCGCCCACTGACCCCGAAGCCATGGCCCAATCGCTGGCCCAGCACCCCGACTTTCGCGTGCTGCGCCGCTTGGTGCCGCACAGCGATTACGGGCCTGTGAATGGGCAGACTACCCAGCGCGTGATCGTGCTGGACACCGAGACCACCGGACTGGACAGCAAGCTTGAGAGCATCATCGAGCTGGCCATGTTGTCGGTGCTGGTGGACACCGCGACCGGTTTGCCGTTGGGGCCAGTCACGGTTTACGAATCTTTCGAAGACCCGGGCAAGCCCATCCCGCCCCAGATCACCGAGATCACCGGCATTGACGACAGCATGGTGAAGGGCCAACGCATCGATGACGCGGCCGTGAACGCCCTGGTGCAAGCGGCCGATTGGGTCGTGGCGCACAACGCCGGGTTTGATCGGCCTTTTGTCGAGGCGCGTTTCCCCGTTTTTGCCAGCAAGCCCTGGAATTGCTCTTTCATGGGCATCGACTGGAAAAAAGAGGGCAGCGGTTCGGCCAAGCTGGAGTTTTTGGCGTCTGAGCGCGGCTGGTTTTACGACGCGCACCGCGCGCAGGTGGATTGCCATGCACTCTTGCAGGTACTGGCTTCGCCCTTGGCCGATGGCCAAACCGGCTTGTCGCGGCTTTTGTCCGGACTGGGCCAAACCCGTTACAAATTGAGGGCCACGGGGGCGCCGTTTGAATCCAAAGACAAACTCAAGGCCAGAGGCTACCGCTGGGACGGTGAAGGCCGGGTGTGGTGGTGCAGTTTGGCTTCGGACGAGCTGCTGGACGCCGAGTGCGCCTGGTTGCGCGCCGAGGTCTATGGCCAGCGAAGCGCCCGTGTGCAATTGGAGGCCTTGGACAGCTGGGTGCAGTTTTCCAGCCGAAGAGGCGTGCTAAGTGAGCGCCTGGTGGCAGATCGGACAGATTTGGTTTGAACTCGGGTGAACATTTGGACGCTGCAGAATCTTGCGAACGTTCACAACGGCATCTCAGCGGTTTTTCTCACCGATTTTTTTTGCTCTTGCAATAGAACTTCCATCACGGCACCAACCAGCCGCTTGTGTACTGGACTAAGAAGAATAAAGTCCTGCGCGAATGACTTTTCTGCAGTCTGGATTTCAACCCTCTGTGACATGCTGACGGCCTTGCTGTATGAGTTGTTCACGGGTTCTTGCACAGACAGATCGCCCCAGCGTAACCAGTCGACAGACACATCCAGCAAATTGGCCAGTACCGAAAGCTTGTCCAATGTAGGGACTGCTTCACCGCTCAGCCATTTGCGGGTGGCGTTCACGCTGATGGGAGAACCACGCCAACGAAGGTTGAACTCCCGTGCCAAGGCTGTTGGACTGAATGTTTTCCCTTTTTCCCGAAGACGTTTTTGCAGTCGGGCTCTGAACGCCAGTACAACTTCATTTTTGTAGGTTGTCGTCATGACGTAAATTTAAGCTTACTGCTATGTGATATTAGTAACCAAAGTAAGTTTATAAAGTTACTTTAGTTACAATATATTTTCGATATATAACATTCATAAACATCGTTTATTTATATGCAGTCGATCTGGAAAATTGACAAGTGCGTTCCGACTGAATTTGCAGCAACTCACCTGATGGGTCGAGGAAGAGTCGAACGCTTCGAGCGACCGACAAAAGCTCTAACGCTTTTTTGTCGGGCCGTTGTCGCCAGCGCAAGCAGAGTCACCAAGCTTGGGTGCCACACCAAGATCGGCGTTGACAGGAAATTTGATTCATGAAGCCCTTAACACTACTGATGATCGGCGATACAGTGTCCTCCTGTCAGCAAGTGGTAAACCTGTTGCGTGCAAACGGGTACCAGGCTGAATGGATGGTGGAGCAAGATGGGGTAGTCGACATCAGTGATGGACATGAAGTTGATATTTACTTTTTAGATCTGCTTTCTGCGGGTCGTACTGCTTATGAAATTGCAGGCAAGATCCGGAAGTTAAACTCAAGAAGTTGCATTCTGATGGGCATAGATGAGTCAGTTAAAGGTGCTAGGCTGAACGCATTTGCTTCAGGTGCCGACAATTTCATCTACAGCCCATATCACTCAGCTGAGTTGCTTGCCTGCATCAATAGCCTTTCAAGATGGATTAAGGACTGAATCCCTGATATTTGCGTTGAGCGGACCTTGATACAAGCCGTATCGCAAGATTTCCAATAGCCAAGCGGGGATAATGCAGTGTTATGCAACTTGCCCCCAGGGGTGACCGGTTGACCTGCATGGGTCCACGGGTCTTTATTTGAATGTTTCAGGGTTTACACATGGCTCAATACGTATTTTCGATGAACCGGGTCGGCAAGATCGTGCCGCCCAAGCGTCAGATTCTCAAAGACATTTCACTGTCTTTCTTCCCAGGCGCCAAGATTGGCGTGCTGGGCACCAACGGCTCGGGCAAGTCCACTTTGCTCAAGATCATGGCCGGCATCGACAAAGAGATCGAAGGCGAAGCCATCCCCATGGCTGGCCTGAAAATCGGTTACCTGCCGCAAGAGCCGCAGCTTGACCCCACGGAAACCGTGCGCCAGTCGGTCGAAAACGGCATGGGTGAGATCAAGGCTGCTCAAGCCCGCCTGGAAGAGGTGTACGCTGCTTACGCTGAAGAAGACGCCGACTTTGACGCCTTGGCTGCCGAGCAGGCCAAGCTCGAAGCGATCATTGCCACCGCCGGTGACGCTTCTGACCACCAACTTGAAATCGCGGCCGACGCGCTGCGCCTGCCCCCATGGGACGCCGTGATCGGCAACCTGTCGGGTGGTGAAAAACGCCGCGTGGCGCTGTGCCGTTTGTTGCTCTCGCGCCCCGATATGCTGCTGCTCGACGAGCCCACCAACCACTTGGACGCTGAAAGCGTGGACTGGCTGGAGCAATTCCTGCAGCGCTTTTCGGGCACCGTGGTGGCCATCACCCACGACCGTTACTTCTTGGACAACGCCGCCGAGTGGATTTTGGAACTCGACCGGGGCCACGGCATTCCCTACAAGGGCAACTACTCCACTTGGCTGGAGCAAAAAGAAACCCGTCTGGCCACCGAGCAGCGTTCGGAAGACGCCCGCAGCAAGGCCATGAAGAAAGAACTGGAGTGGGCCCGTGCCAATCCCAAGGGCCGTCAGGCCAAGAGCAAGGCCCGTCTGGCCCGCTTTGAAGAGCTGAGCGATTACGAATACCAGCAGCGCAACGAAACCCAGGAAATCTTCATCCCTGTGGCCGAGCGTCTGGGCAACGAAGTGTTTGAGTTCACAAACGTCAGTAAGTCTTTTGGCGACCGCATGCTGATCGACAACCTGAGCTTCAAGGTGCCAGCGGGGGCTATCGTCGGCATCATCGGCCCCAACGGCGCTGGTAAGTCGACCCTGTTCAAGCTGATCTCGGGTCGTGAGCAGCCTGACAGCGGTGAAGTCAAGATCGGTCAGACCGTGAAGATGGCCTTTGTGGACCAGAACCGCGACGATCTGGACAACAACAAAACGGTGTGGGAAGACGTCTCGGGCGGCTTGGACATCATCAACGTGGGCAAGTTCCAGATGCCCAGTCGTGCGTATTGCGGTCGCTTCAATTTCAACGGTGGCGACCAGCAAAAGAAGGTCGGCATGTTGTCAGGTGGTGAGCGTGGGCGCTTGCACCTGGCCAAGACCCTCATCGAAGGCGGCAATGTGTTGTTGCTGGACGAGCCCTCCAACGACTTGGACGTGGAAACCTTGCGTGCCCTGGAAGACGCGCTGCTCGAGTTCGCAGGCTCGGTCATGGTCATCAGCCACGACCGCTGGTTCCTGGACCGCATCGCCACGCACATCTTGGCCGCCGAAGGCGACAGCCAGTGGGTGTTCTTTGACGGCAACTACCAAGAGTACGAAGCCGACAAGAAAAAGCGTCTGGGCGAAGAGGGTGCCAAACCCAAGCGCGTGCGCTTCAAGGCCCTCAAGTGACGCATTGATCTGCTGATTGACCATAAAAAACGGGCCCCTTGGGGCCCGTTTTTTATGGCGTGCAAGCTTTCAAGCCGTTGCCGGGGTCTGCTCGAGTCTGCGGCCAGCAATCAAGGCCGTGAAGAAACCATTGAACCATTGGATGTTCACAGGTTTGGCCATGAAGAGGGTTCCCTCAGGCAAACCCCCTTTGGCGGCAATTTCTTCTCTACTCAAAGCGGAAATCACCAGGCAAGTCATGCGTTGAAATTGAGACGAATGCTTGAGGGTTTTGAGCAATTCGAAGCCGTCTACGCCGGGCATGTTCAGATCGGCAATCAGCACGTCGGGCTGGATGCTGGCCAAGTCAATCAAGGCTTCAAGGCCGGAAGACATGGCTGTGCAATCGACGGGCATCTCGCATCGTGTGCAAAAGTCACGGATCATGTCGCGGGTCACGGGATCGTCCTCGACCAGCAAGACACGCAGCCGATGTTCCCGGCCTTCCAACGGACTCATCAGCATGTTGTGCTTTTTTTGGTAATCGCGGATGGAGGGAATGGAAATACGGCGGTGACCCCCTTGCGTCTTCCAGGCTTGTAGTTCGTTTTTTTCCACCAAGGTCTGGATGGTGCCCACGGACAAACCCAGCAGCTTGGCTGCATAGGTGGTGCCGCAGTAGTCCTCAGGCGTGTCGGGTGTGTGTGGTGTTTGCATGGCTTTATTTTAATTACAAAAATGTTAAACGCATAAAAATATAACACTTTATTGCACTGTATTGAATTTGTTTCAAAACTTCCAACTTTTCATCAATCTGCTGGGACTTGGTCCCCCTTGCGACAAACATCTGTCCGTGCAGAGGTGGTCCCACGATTAACATGTCGCGTACTAGAAGGAGACACTGAATGCCTGCCCACGCTGCTGTTTGGCCCGCCCGACTGCCCGCCCGCTTGTCAGCGCCTGCCACCTCTTTGTGGATGAATTTGGCCATCAGCGCCATGCGCTACCCCGATAAGGTGGCGCTTGTCTTTATGGGTCGGGTCTGGACCTACCGCGAGCTGGCCGCCAGCGCAGAGCAGTTGGCAGGGCAACTCAAGGCGCTGGGCGTGCAAACCGGTGACCGTGTGGTTTTGGACATGCAAAACTGCCCGCAGTTGGTGATCACCCACTTTGCCATCTTGCGGATCGACGCGGTGGTGGTGCCGGTCAACCCGATGAACCGGGCCGAAGAGCTCAAACACTACATCACCGACCCGGACACGAAAGTGGCGGTGACCACGGCCGATTTGGCCCCTGAATTGGCGCAGGCCAGCGAGGCATTGCCACCCGAACAGCGCCTGAAGCACCTGGTGGTGACGCAATTCACCGATGTGTTTGACCCCGATACCGTCGGCCCCGAAGACATGCCCGAGGCCTGGCGGCCCTGGTTGCTGCCGGTGCGTGCTTTACCCGAGCTGGCTTCGGGCCAGGTGCATGCGTGGGCCCAACTGATGGCAGCCCCCGCGGTGGACTTGCCGCCCCCTCAGGCCAAGACGGATGACCTGGCCATCTTGCCTTACACCAGCGGCACCACCGGCTTGCCCAAAGGCTGCATGCACACGCACGGCACCATCATGCACAACGCCATGTCCAGCGGCTTGTGGGGCAACGGCACGCCAGAAAACGTGACCTTGTGCGTGGTGCCCATGTTCCACATCACCGGCATGGTCAGCGTCATGCACACCAGCATTTTGCTGGGGGCCAGCCTGGTGCTGATGCCGCGCTGGGACCGCGATGTGGCGGGGCATTTGATCTCCAAATGGGCTGTGACGCACTGGACCAACATCCCGACCATGGTGATCGACCTGCTGGGCAGCCCGAACATGGACCGTTATGACCTGAGCAGCCTGGTCTACATCGGCGGCGGTGGTGCGGCCATGCCCGAGGCCGTGGCCCAGCGTTTGCTGGACCAGTTTGGCCTGCGTTATGTAGAAGGTTATGGCCTGACCGAAACCGCAGCCCCCTCGCACACCAACCCGCCTGATGCGCCCAAGAAGCAGTGTTTGGGCATCCCCTTCATGAGCGTGGAGTCGCGGATTGTCGACCCCGAGACCCTGGCCGAGTTGCCGCCTGGCGAGTCGGGTGAGATCGTGATCTGCGGCCCGCAGGTGTTCAAGGGTTACTGGAAGCGGCCCGAGGCGACCGCCGATGCTTTTTTTGAGCGTGACGGCTACCTGTTTTTCCGCTCGGGCGACATGGGGCGGGTGGATGAAGAGGGTTATTTCTTCATGACCGACCGCTTGAAACGCATGATCAACGCGAGTGGCTTCAAGGTTTGGCCTGCCGAAGTCGAAGCCCTGATGTTTCGCCACCCAGCCATTCAAGAGGCGTGCATCATTGCCACCCGAGACGCCTACCGGGGCGAGTCGGTCAAGGCGGTGGTGGTTTTGCGGCAAGACCACAAAGGCCAAGTGTCTGAGCAAGACATCATCGACTGGTGCCGTGAGAACATGGCCGTTTACAAAATGCCCCGCGCCGTGAGTTTTGTCGACGCTCTGCCCAAGAGCGGTAGCGGCAAAGTCATGTGGCGGGCACTGCAAGAGGCCGAAATGGCCGCCTTGGGCGCACCTGCTAAGGCTTGAGCCCATGTACCCATCCACACCCGAATGAGCCTGAGACTTTCCATCCTTGACCAATCGGCCGCTGCCTCCGGGCGAGGCCAAGACGCGACCATTCGCCAAACGCTGGCACTGGCGCAAAAGGCCGAGGCTTGGGGCTATGACCGCTTTTGGGTGAGCGAGCACCACAGCCACCCCAGCATCGTGGGCAGTGCCCCAGAAGTCTTGATGGCTGCCATTGCCGCCCGCACCCAGCGCATCCGCATCGGCAGCGCTGGGGTCATGCTGCCCCATTACTCGGCGCTCAAGGTGGCCGAGCAGTTTCGGGTGCTGGACGCCCTGGCCCCCGGTCGCATTGATCTGGGTGTGGGCCGTGCGCCCGGCAGCGATGGGCGCACCGCGCAGTTGCTCAACCCGGACCGCCATGCGTCCGAGCGTTTTCCGCAGCAGGTCATGGAAATGCAAGCTTGGGTGAATGGCCACAACCTGCCACCCGGCCACCCTGGGCACAACGTGTTTGCCTACCCGCTGTCAGAGACCACGCCCACCGTTTGGATGCTGGGCAGCTCGGACTATGGCGCTCAACTGGCCGCACATCTGGGCTTGCCTTATGCCTTTGCCTATTTCATCACCGACGGGCAGGGCGCTGATGAGGCCCTGCAGATTTACCGTGAAACTTTCCGGCCCAGCGCAGCGCTGCAAAAGCCCCATGCCGCCCTCTGCGTCTGGGCCTTGGCCGCCGACACCGACGCAGAAGCCCTGCGCCTGTTCGAGAGCCGAGCCCGCTGGAAGATGGACCGCAACCTGGGCCGCATCGGGGCGCTGTTGCCACCCGAGGAAGCGGCCCGTGACTACAGCCCAGCCGAGCAGTTTGCGCTGGAACGCCTGCGTGAAGGAGCCTTGATCGGTTCGGCCGCCACGGTGGGCCGCAAATTGCGCCAATTGGCCGCGCGGCTGGAGGTGCAAGAGTTGGTGGTCATCACCTGGACGCATGACCCTGCAGCGCAAATGCGCTCTTACGAGTTGCTCGCCCAAGAATTTGGATTGGCGGCAAACTCTGCGCTTTGATTTTTCATATTTAGGATTTTTGACATGTTCACCACTGCAATTGCTGGCAGCTTGCCCAAACCCGCTTGGCTGGCCGAGACCGAAAAACTCTGGCCCCAGTGGACCACCCAGGGCCCCGAGCTGCAGCAAGCCAAGGCCGACGCCACGCTGCTGTGGATCAAGGCCCAAGAAGACGCGGGTCTGGACGTGATCGGTGACGGCGAACAAGCCCGCCAGCACTTTGTGCACGGGTTTGTGGAGCAGGTCGAGGGCATTGACTTTGTGAACAAGGTCACCATGGGCATCCGCAACAACCGCTACGACGCGCAGGTGCCTCAGGTCATCGCGCCTCTGCGCCTCAAGGGCCGTGTGCATGCATTCGAGGCCCAGCTGGCCCGTGCCCACACCCAGAAAAAACTGAAATTCACCTTGCCCGGCCCGATGACCATTGTGGACACCGTGGCCGACCGTTTTTATGGCGACAAGGTCAAGATGGCCATAGCCTTTGCCGAGTTGCTCAACCAGGAAGCGCTGGCGCTGCAAGCCGATGGCGTGGACATCATCCAGTTCGACGAGCCGGCATTCAACGTCTACATGGAAGAAGCCGCCGACTGGGGCGTCAAGGCGCTGGAGGTGGCTGCTCGCGGGCTGACCTGCACCACGGCCGTTCACATTTGCTATGGCTACGGCATCGAAGCCAACAACAACTGGAAAAAGACGCTGGGCGACGAGTGGCGCCAGTACGAAAAAGTGTTCCCAGCCTTGGCCAAAAGCAGCATCCAGCAAGTGAGCCTGGAGTGCATGCACTCTCATGTGCCGATGGAGATGATGAAGTTGCTGGAAGGCAAAGACGTGATGGTGGGCGTGATCGACGTGGCCAACCCGGCCATCGAAACTGCTGAAGAAATTGCCGACACGATTGGCCGCGCCCTGCAATTCGTGCCCAAGAACCGGTTGATTGCTTGCACCAACTGCGGTCTGGCCCCCATGAGCCGGGCTGTCGCCGAAGCCAAACTCAAGGCGCTGGCCGAAGGCGCGAAACTGGCCAGCCAGCGTTACGCCTGAAGCGCGATGCCTGAGGTGCAATGCCCTTGGGCAAGGCACTTTGCGGGTCGGGTTATGCTTGCCGCTTTTCCCCGATATCCCGGAAGCTTTCATGCCCCAACAAACGCTGCAGCCGCCCCTGACCTCACCTGACCTGCTGAATGCCACGTTGGCAGATCAGGGCTTTGCAGTGCTGGGTTCGGCCAGTGTTTGCGCTTTGGCTGGCGTCCCAATCGATGCTTTGAAGGCTTTGCAGTCCAGCTGGGATGATTTGCCCCCCGACCAGTACCTCAAAGACGGTGGCCGCTACCGTCGGCGTCGCCATGCCAGTTTTGAAGTGACAGACCAACAGGTCAAGGTAACCCCCCATCGGGCCCATTGGCAGCCGGTGTCTTACAACGCCTTGCACGGTGGCATGCAGCGCTGGTTTGAGCCCATGGCCGCGCCGGTGGTGCAAGCCGCTGCTTGGCAAAAAATCTTGGCTTGGTTGGGCTCGATCGCCTCTGCCGCTCAGGGTGCACAAACTTGGTACACCGAAGCCCACCAGTTCCGCATCGACACCACCGACGGCATTGGCCGCCCCACACCCGAAGGTGCGCACCGCGACGGCGTGAACTGGGTGGCGGTGTTCATGATCGGACGCCATGGCATCAAGGGTGGCGAAACCCGTGTGTTTGACATGGACAGCCCCCGAGGCCAGCGTTTCACCCTGAGCGAGCCTTGGTCTGTTCTGTTGCTGGACGACACCCGCGTCATCCACGAGACCACACCCATCCAGCCCGAGGTGCAAGGGGGCTGGCGCGACACGCTGGTGGTCACGCTGCGCTCGGGTGGTTTTTTGGACGAACCCATCGCCCAAGCTTGATCTGTTGACTTGATTCAAAGATTGCCCTGTAGGTCGGCACCTTCAGGTCCGACATGATGGGCTTGGGCGCATGCCGATGTCGGGGCTGAAGCCACCGACCTACAAAGAGTCTGCAACATCGCCTTTGCGGCGAGGTGTATGACTCTTCAGCAGACCGGTTGCTTCGCTTTGGTGTGATTTACATGCGCTCAAAAATCGCGGCAATGCCCTGGCCGCCGCCGATGCACATGGTCACCAGCGCGTAGCGGCCTTGAATGCGTTGCAACTCGTACAGGGCTTTCACGGTGATCACGGTGCCGGTGGCGCCAATCGGGTGGCCCAGCGAGATGCCCGAGCCGTTGGGGTTGACCTTGGCCGGGTCCAGGCCCAGCTCGCGGGTCACGGCGCAGGCCTGAGCAGCAAAGGCTTCGTTGGCCTCGATCACATCCAGATCATTGACCGTGAGGCCTGCTTTTTTAAGCACAGCATGGGTGGCCGAGATCGGGCCTACGCCCATGATCTTGGGGTCCAGACCGGTGTGGGCATAAGCCACCAACCGGGCCATGGGTTGGGCACCACGGGCTTTGGCGGCGCCTGCTTCCATCAGCACCACAGCAGCTGCCGCGTCATTGATGCCCGAGGCATTGCCAGCGGTCACTGTGCCGTTTTCTTTCACGAACACGGGCTTGAGCTTGGCCATGTCTTCGAGCTTGCAACCGGGGCGGAAGTGCTCGTCGATGGTGTAAGCCACGTCACCTTTTTTGCTCTTGAGCATGACCGGCATGATCTGGTCTTTGAAGTAACCCGCCGCTGTGGCGCGTTCGGCACGGTTGTGGCTTTCCAGCGCCAAGGCGTCCTGCATCTCGCGGGTGATGCCATATTTGGCGGCCACGTTCTCGGCAGTCACGCCCATGTGGATGGTGTGGAAAGGGTCGTGCAACGCGCCGATCATCATGTCCACCATTTTGGTGTCGCCCATGCGCATGCCCCAGCGTGAGCTCAGGCTGGCATAGGGCGCACGGCTCATGTTCTCGGCGCCCCCGCCAATGGCGATGTCGCAGTCGCCGAGCAAGATAGATTGGCTGGCGCTCACGATGGCCTGCAGGCCCGAGCCGCACAGGCGGTTCACGTTGAAGGCGGGCGTGCCCTCGGCGCAGCCGCCGTTGATCGCTGCCACGCGTGACAAATACATGTCTTTGGGCTCAGTGTTGACCACATGGCCAAACACGACATGGCCCACGTCTTGGCCATCCACACCGGCACGGGCCAGCGACTCGCGCACCACCTGTGCCGCCAGTTCGGTGGGGGCGATGTCTTTCAGGCTGCCGCCAAAGGTACCAATGGCGGTGCGCACACCGCTGACCACAACAACTTCACGACTCATGGCTATG
>CANGZO010000036.1 GCA_947458305.1 Comamonadaceae bacterium | reverse complement strand
TGGACCAGCGTTTCATCGACCAATATGTTGACCAGCAAATCAGTCTGGGCGATTTTGTGCTCTCGGGCGGTGAAATCGCGGCCATGGCCTTGCTCGATGCGGTGGCCCGCTTGCAGCCGGGTGTGTTGAACGACGAGGGAAGCCACCAGTTGGACAGTTTCAACCCGGCGCTCGATGGTTTGCTGGACAGCCCACACTACACCCGCCCCGAAGTCTGGCAGGGCCAGGCGGTGCCGCCTGAATTGATGTCGGGACACCATGCGCAGATCGCGCGTTGGCGGCGCGAGCAAAGCCTGCGCTTGACGGCTTTGCATCGCCCTGACTTGCTGGATCAGGCCCGGCAGCTCGGAAAGCTCAGCCGCCAAGATGAGGCTTCGCTCCAGCGGTCTAAAGCCAGCTTGACCGATGCGGTTCCATCCGCACCACCAAAAAAGCTATAATCAAGGGCTTTTCGATCCTCTACCCGCCGCGATCTGGCTCAGTCATGCACAGGCATGGCCTTTACAGCACAGAACGCCCCTTGTGTAGCGAGGCATGATCGGACGGAGTTCAAAAATGAATTTGATTCAAACTCTTGAGCAGGAAGAAATTGCCCGTCTGGGTAAAGTAATTCCTGAATTTGCCCCCGGCGACACCGTGATCGTCAGCGTCAACGTGGTGGAAGGTGCGCGCAAGCGTGTCCAGGCCTACGAAGGTGTTGTGATCGCCAAGCGTAACCGTGGTCTGAACAGCGGCTTCACTGTGCGCAAGATCTCCAGTGGCGAAGGTGTGGAGCGTACGTTCCAGACATACAGCCCCGTGATCGCCAGCATTGAAGTCAAGCGCCGTGGTGATGTTCGCCGCGCCAAGCTGTACTACCTGCGTGACCGCAGCGGCAAGTCGGCACGTATCAAGGAAAAGTTGCCTCAGCGCAAAGCAGCTCCTGCTGCCAAAGCGTAAAGTCTTTTCTTTCATGCGAAAAAACCGCCCGGGTTTAGGCCCAGGGCGGTTTTTTTATGGGCGCTTCAAAACGGGCATCCATGCCGCCCGGCCATGAAAAAAGGCCTTGCCGGTGAGGGCAAGACCTTGGACGGCATCTTGGAGTCCTGGGTGGAACCCAGGCAAGCAATTAACCGCGCGTGATTTTCAGCACGCGAGTGCCGCCGCGTTTGGCTGGGCCTTCGCCTGCGGCGTGGGGTTTGAAGTTACCGGCACCAAACTGCTTGGGGCCACGGGCGAACTTGTCACCTGCTGCGCCGCGTGGGGCAGGGCGGGCGGCGTTGCGGTTGTCACCACCACGGTCTTCCCAGCGTCCGCCTTGACGTGGACCGTCCTGGCGAGCGTCTTGGCGCGGGGCAGGGCGGCTGTCGCCTTTGTCCCAAGGGTGCGCAGGAGCACCGCGTTGCTCAAAGCGGTCACCACCGCCGCGGTGTTCACCACGCGGGGCGTCAAAACGGCCGCCATCTTTGCGGGCATCGAAGCGGGTTTCGCTGCGCTGCTCAAAGCGGGGCTGCTCGTCGCGGAAGTTGCCACGCGGGGCGCGGTTGTCAAAACCACCGCCACCATTGTCGCGGTCACGGTTGCCACCGAAGTCGCGGCCACCGGGGCCGGGACGGCCACCGCGGAAACCACCGCCTGCGTTGGCGTAATTGCGCTCGCCACCAAAGCGGTCACCGCCACGGCCCATGGGCTTGCGGGCTTCGGGCATGCGCATTTTGGGCTCCAGGCCTGGGATCACTTCGGCCTTGAAAGGCTGGCGTGTGTAGGCCTCGATATCACCAATTTTGCGGCGATCGCGCATTTCGGCAAAGGTCACGGCCAGGCCATCACGGCCAGCGCGGCCTGTGCGGCCAATGCGGTGGGTGTAGTCCTCGGCCTTCATCGGCAAGCCGAAGTTGAAGACGTGGGTGATGGTGGGCACGTCGATGCCGCGTGCGGCCACGTCGGTGGCGACCAGAATCTGGACTTGGCCATTGCGCAGCGCCATCAGGCGGCGGTTGCGCATGCCTTGGCTCAAAGCGCCGTGCAAGGCCACAGCCGAGAAGCCATCTTGCTGCAGGTCAGCGGCCAAGCCGTCGCACTCGATTTGGGTGCTGGAGAACACGATGGCCTGGTCGATCGTGGCGTCGCGCAACCAGTGGTCGAGCATCTGGCGCTTGTGCTGGGCGTTGTCGGCCCAGAACAGCACCTGCTTGATGTTGTTGTGCTTTTCCTGGGGATTGTCGATCTGGATTTTCTGGACTGAAGAACCACCGTCGTGCATCACGCGCATGGCCAGTTGCTGAATGCGCGGCGCAAAGGTGGCGCTGAACATCATGGTCTGGCGGCGCTGGCTGGTCATGTCGTTGATGTCGGCCAGGTCGTCCGAGAAGCCCAGGTCGAGCATGCGGTCGGCTTCGTCCACCACCAAAAATTGAACCTTGTCCAACTTGATTTGCATGGAGCGCTGCAGGTCGAGCAAACGGCCAGGGGTGGCCACCACCAGGTTGGCGTTTTGCAGCTTGGCAATTTGCAACTGGTAAGGCATGCCGCCGACCACGTTGGCCACACGCAGACCGCGTGTGTGCTTGACCAGCTCGATGGCGTCTTGCGCCACTTGTTGGGCCAATTCCCGCGTCGGGCACAGGATCAATGCGCCGGGTGTCGGGGCCTTGAAATTGCGTGGGTTGGTGGGGTCTTTGCGCTTGGCGCGCTTCGGGGCGGGCTCACCCTTGGCGGCAGCGTCGGCGCAGGCTTGTTCAAATTCGGCACGCTCTGCGGTTTCTTGCTCGGCCATTTGTTGGATCAGCGTGTGCAGCACGGGCAGCAAGAACGCGGCAGTTTTGCCGCTGCCGGTTTGGCTGGAGACCATCAGGTCGGTGTAGCCATTGGACTTGCCGTCTTTGGAGCCCCCGGTTGTGGGCAGTGCCAAAGGAATGGCGCGCAATTGCACGGCGGTCGGCTGGGTGTAGCCCAGATCGGCCACAGCCTGCACCAGCTCTGGGGCCAGGCCCAGTTCGATGAAGCCGTTGGGCACGTCGGCGACGGCTTCCATTTCTTCGGCCACTTCAGTCGTGACTTCGGCGGCAGTCTGGGGGGTAATTTCGGCTGCTGCGGCGACCATGATTTCAGTGGCCAGGTTGGTCGCAGTGGGGATGGATGTGATTTGGGCAGGCGACAAGTCGTCCTGCACTGTGTTCAAAGTGTCAGTCATGTGTATCTATAAACTCGCACGGAACAACGGCCGCTAACAGAAAACTGTTGCTGATGGCCGCAGGCACCGCAAGGTTGAAAAAACATCAACCATCAAACGGTGCTCGCGAGGGGCGCTGGGCGTGAAGCCTGGCCGCTGTGAGTGACCCTATCGTTGGGTCAAGGCATGAAGGGAGATGTGAGAAATGCTGAACCTGTTGTTCAGCAAGCCTGCGATTATGGCACGGATCAGAAAAAACCGCTAGGGTTTTCCCTGAAATTCTTCAAAGTCGAATGAAGTGATCGCGGTAATGCGCCAGTTCGTCGATGGATTCGTGCACATCGGCCAGAGCCGTGTGCTTTTGTTGCTTTTTGAAACTGGCATACACCTGCGGCTTCCAGCGCCGGGAAAGTTCTTTGAGTGTGCTGACATCCAGGTTGCGGTAGTGGAAAAACGCTTCAAGCTTGGGCATGAACTTGACAAGAAACCGTCGGTCTTGGCTGATGGTGTTGCCGCACAGCGGTGAGCTGTTTTTGGGCAGGTACTTTTTCAGAAAGGCCAGGATTTGTTCTTCGGCATCGGCCTCGCTGGTGGTGGAGGCCTTGACCTTGTCGATCAGGCCGCTTTTGCCATGGGTGCCCTTGTTCCACTTGTCCATCTGGTTGAGCAGTTCGTCGCTTTGGTGAATGACCAGCACCGGACCTTCGATGCGGGGCGTCAGGTGCGGACCGGTCACGATGACAGCGATCTCCAGCAAGCGTTCTTTTTCCGGGTCCAGCCCCGTCATTTCACAATCGATCCAGACCAGGTTCTGGTCGGATTTGGGCAGCTCTGCAGCTTCAGGGGTGTGGGTGTTCGCATCAGACATGAATGGATTGTCGCCGATGCCATGAGCCCCTTGGCCGTGCGCTTGAATCGTGGCGCACGCCACGGCACTGAAGGTGCGGCTCCTACAATGGCGGCATGAATGCATCTTTGACCTTGACCCTGACTCTGGTGATCGCCTTGCTGGCCCATGTGGCGCTCAAGTTTTGGCTGAACGCCCGCCAGGTGCGGCATGTGGCCCGTCACCGCGATGCGGTGCCGCTGGCTTACGCCAGCACCATCACCTTGTCCGACCACCAAAAAGCCGCTGATTACACGCTGGCCAAGGCCCGACTGTCGCAAATCGACATCGCCTTGGATGCCGCCGTCCTTTTGGGCTGGACGCTGCTGGGTGGGCTCGATGCGCTCAACCAGGTGCTGCTGGGCTGGATGGGCCCGGGCATGGCGCAGCAAATCTCATTGGTACTGGGCTTCATGCTGATCGGCGCGCTCATTGGATTGCCCCTGTCGCTCATGCAAACCTTTGGCGTGGAGCAGCGTTTTGGCTTCAACAAAATCACGCCGGCCCTTTGGTTCGCCGACATGGCCAAGGGCCTGGCGCTGGGTTTGGTGCTGGGTCTGCCGCTTTTGTGGGTGGTGCTGTGGCTCATGCAAGCCGGGGGCGCGTGGTGGTGGCTGTGGGCCTGGGGCGTGTTGGTGGGCTGGCAGCTGTTTTTGATGGCGATTGCGCCCAACGTGATCATGCCGCTGTTCAACAAATTCACGCCCTTGGAAGACGAGTCGCTCAAGGCCCGCGTTCAGGGTCTGATGCAACGCGCAGGCTTCACCGCCAAAGGTTTTTTTGTGATGGACGGCAGCCGCCGATCGGCACACTCCAATGCTTTTTTCACAGGCTTTGGCGCCAGCAAGCGTGTGGTCTTTTTTGACACGCTGCTCAAGCAACTGAGCCCTGGCGAAATGGAAGCGGTGCTGGCCCATGAGTTGGGCCACTTCAAACACAAGCACATCGTGAAAATGATGGCCACCAGTTTTGCCATGACGCTGGCGGGTCTGGCGCTGCTGGGCTGGTTGGCTCAGCAACTTTGGTTTTACACGGGCCTGGGCGTCATGCCCAATTTGTCGGGCAGCAACGATGCGCTGGCACTGGTTTTGTTCATGCTGGTCACGCCCGTGTTCACTTTGTTTTTTGCGCCTGTGTCGTCTTGGCGATCTCGTCAACAGGAGTTCGAAGCCGATGCCTACGCAGTGTCGCAAACACCCGGCAAGGACTTGTCTTCGGCTTTATTGAAGCTCTACCAAGACAATGCCTCGACCCTCACGCCTGACCCTTGGTATGTGAAGTTCTATTACTCGCACCCCCCGGCCAGTGAGCGTTTGCTCAGGATGAAAACCGCATGAACGTCCAAGAAGTGAGGGCACTCAAGCCCACCGAGATCATCATGGCTCTGAGCCAAATTTCGGGTTGGGGCCTGTCGGGCGATGGCGACAACATTGCCATCGAAAAGACCTTTGAATTTGCCGAACATACACACGCTTTGCTCTTCGTCAACAGCGTGGGTTGGTTGTCTGAAAAACTCAATCACCACCCGGAACTGGTGTTGAGCTACCGCCGCTGCGTGGTGCGCTGGAACACGCACGATGTGCGCGGTTTGAGTCGACTGGACTTTGAGGCCGCGACCCAGACCGACGCCTTGTTACCGGCATGAAGTGGCATGAATAAACCCAAAGCGCGCCCGGCCTTGCCCCAGGCCCACGATCTGGCACCTGGCTTGGTGGTGGCCACCTATGGCCGCCATTGCCTGGTGGAGACCCCCGAAGGCCGACGCCTGATTTGCCACCCTCGGGGCAAGAAAAACCATGTGGTGGTGGGCGACCAGGTGCTGTGGCAAATTGCGGGCGACGAGGGCAGCATCGAAAAGCTGCAGGAGCGCCGCAATCTGTTTTATCGGCAAGACGAAATCCGTACCAAATCCTTTGCCGCCAATCTGGACCGCGTGCTGATCCTGATCGCCGCCGACCCTGAGTATTCGGAAAGCCAACTCTCACGCGCTTTGGTGGCCGCCGAGGCCGAGCGCATCACACCCATCATTGCGCTCAACAAAAGCGACCTGGTCCAGCCCTTTGCCCAAGCCTGGGAGCGCTTGGCCCCTTACCGCGCCATGGGCTACAGCGTCATGCCGATCAGCCTGAGCCCGCGCAGCCCAGTGGCCGACGATGGCGTGGCCGCCTTGTGCAAGCATTTGCAGGGCCTGACCACCTTGGTGCTGGGGCCGTCGGGCAGTGGCAAAAGCACGCTGATCAACCGCTTGGTGCCCGATGCGCAGGTGGAAACTGGCGAAATTTCTCTGGCGCTCAATTCGGGCAAGCACACCACGACCAGCACGCGTTGGTACTGGGTGCCCGCTCTCGATGCCAGCGCCGAACCGGGTGCCATGCGCACGGCCTTGATCGATTCACCCGGCTTTCAGGAGTTTGGGCTGCACCACATCGAGCCCACCCGCTTGGCCGACTGCATGCCCGATTTGCGCAAGCATCTGGGCGGCTGCAAGTTTTACAACTGCACGCATTTGCACGAGCCCGGTTGTGCCGTGTTGACACAGGTGGAAAGCGCACAAAATCCGGGCACCATCAGCGTGCGTCGTCACCGCATTTATGCGCAACTCTTTGAAGAATTGGGTCAGCAACGCTGGTGATGACGTGGGCCTTGTCAGCCCACCAGGTTGGCCATGGTCAGCAGGGCCAACAACAGCAGCCACATGATCACAGTGCGCCACACCAGTCCCACCACTTGTGCAAAGTGCGCCAGGCTGGCGATTCGTCCGGGCGTGCTGCTGCCGCCAAGCTCCTTGGATTCGTCCTCGTCTGTGGCCGAGAGAGCGGCGCCCCCCAGACGGATATTGATGGCACCAGCGGTGGCCGCCAGGATCACACCATCGTTGTCTTCGGGGAAGTTTTGCGCATGGTTTCTCCATCCATCCATGGCGTCTTCAAAGCTGCCCACAATGGCAAAACCCAAGGCGGTCATGCGCGATGGCAGCCAGTCCATGGCTTGCCAAGCGCGAACGCTCACAGAACGCAGTACTTCGCTCGCCCATGAACCATCGGCTGCTGGCTCTTGCCAGTGGCGCTGAGCCAACTCGGTCAGGCGATAAACCACGGCCCCCACAGGACCGAGTCCGATGATGGACAAGGCGGCGTACCAGAAGAAGACACCGAACACATGGCGGTGGGCGGCGATCACCGAATACTCGATCACGTGGCGAACAATTTCGCTGCGGGGGATTTGTCCTACCTGCACCTGCTGCCATTGGGCCAACAGCTCGCGTGCTTTGTCCTCATCGCCGTTGTCCAAAGCCTCTCGAATGCCTGTGAAGTGGTGGCTGAATTGACGAAAACCGAGCGTGGCATAAAGCAGAGCAATGTTCCACAGAACGGCCGCCCACCAGCCAAGACCCCAGGTCAACAACCAATGCACCAGCATGACCAATATGGCGGGTCCCAATACGGTCACACCCCAGGTGATCCAGGCTTGTGAGCGAGCGCCCGCATCCAGCGTGCGCACTGTCCAGTGAATCCACCGGTCGACGGTTGAAAACACCAAGTTATCGGTCTTGAGGGGGCGAGCCTGCTCCAGTACAAGAGCCAGCAAGATGGCAAAAAAACTCATGCTTTTCTCATGTTGTCGGGTTGGCCGCTAAAAAGCGGTAAAAGTTGCGCAGCATGCCTGCCGTCGCACCCCAAATAAAGCGCTCAATCGCTTCGAATTCACCATTCGCAGAGGTTTGACTTGGGCGACTTTCAAGGTAAGGCATGGAAAACCAATGCCGCTTTTGACCTTGCCAATCCATGGCATGTCGTTGGTGATTGGCCGGATTCATCAAAAAAGAAAGGGGGACCTCAAACACATCGTCCACTTCCTCTGCGTTAGGGGTCAGCGCCATGTCGGGCGAGACCAGGCCCACCACTGGGGTCACCCAAAAAGCCGTGCCTGTGATGTAGGTTGGCAATTGCCCAATGACTTGCACATGCCGAGCATCGAGTCCGATTTCCTCTTGGGCTTCTCGCAAAGCCGTTGCCTGGTGGTTGACATCTTCCGGATCCACTTTGCCACCTGGAAAAGCAATTTGTCCGGAATGCGTGTTCATGTGCGCCGCCCGACGTGTCAACAACACCGTGGGTGAGCAGGCATTGTGGCCACGCATGACGATGGGGACCAAAACTGCGGCTTGCGCGGGTGATCGGGTGGATGAAAAGTTTTCTCTGACCACCTCGGGTTGCCAGACCGGTGGATTCAAAAAACGCGACCGCAACGCTTGGGGCGATAGATGCGAGGACGGTACCGCGGGCAAATCGTGGTCGATTTGCCAAACGGGCACTTGACGCGGATCAAAGGGAGGGATTTTGGACACAGTGGGTATTTATAACCGAGAAGATCAAGGGTGCCCGATCGACCCCAGTCCACGCCGTAAAATCAAGTCGTTGCGTACCTTAGCAACGTTATTTGTTTACAGATATGGAATGTTTATGAAACGCGATTATTTTTCTCAAGATGGCCGAACAGAGCGGCGCTTAGGCGAGCACCGCAGTGGCTCTTGCATGGCCCTGATCGATGCTCGTTTTTTAATGTGGTTGGCCCAGCAGGGCGCTACAGGGGCCTCGGGTGAGTCGGTCAATCGGCAGGGTTTGTTGAACTTGCTGTCCTTGGCACTGTCTCAATCGGGTTTGGATGTCGATGTGCGACGCATCTATTGGTACAGCGATCGTTCGGATGGCTTGGTCATCGACGATCAAATTGTGCGTTTGGTTCAAACACACGACGCCGATGGCGGCGCCTCTTTGCTTCGATCCCTGGGGCATGACCTCAAACAGTTGGCCCAACACCATGCATGTGATCACGTGTTGGTGGCCAGTGACGACGAGCGTTTTTTGTCCATCATTGACGAGGCCCAGCTCAACGGTGTCAGCGTGCACATTCTGGCGGACGAATCGGCCCGCAACATGCCGCAAATGGTGCGTACCGATCCGGGTTGGGCGCGTTTGTTGGCTCAAGCCGATCGCCGGGTGGTGATCAATTCACAAGTTTTGGCCGACATGCTGCAGGGTAAGTTGCCTGTGGGTATGGGGTCGGCTGTCGAAGACGTGGAAGAGCTGCGCCAATCGATGAAAGAGGTCATCACGGCATGGTGGGCCGACGAACCCGAAGACCTGCGTGAAGACTTGCGCGATG
This sequence comes from Comamonadaceae bacterium, assembly GCA_947458305.1. Taxonomy (GTDB): domain Bacteria; phylum Pseudomonadota; class Gammaproteobacteria; order Burkholderiales; family Burkholderiaceae_C; genus Limnohabitans_A. The sequence continues at coordinate 4,210 of CANGZO010000036.1, read as the reverse complement.
CGCTCCAAGTCAGTCGCGGCATCCCGCAAGAGGTCGATCGCCAGCTTTTGCTGCGCATGCGCCAGCGCTTGACCCGAGCGTTGAGCTTGCCAGAGAAAAAAATGTTACGCGAGACTCTGCGTGCAGTGGTCTCTGCGCCTGCGGTGCATGCAGCCTCCGCATTGGATGGTTTGCCGCCAGACACTGATGACTGACCACCTGCCGCCGTGTGCGCCCGTCTGAAATCAAAAAGCCCTGATTCTCGCGATTCAGGGCTTTTTTCACAGGGCACTGAGGCGCGGTGTCAGGCCTGAGTGTGGTAGCCGGTCACGCGATCGACTTCGTTTTTGGAGCCAAGTACCACGCTCACGCGCTCGTGCAGCTGGCTCGGTTGCAGATCCAAAATGCGTTGCTTGCCATTGGTTGAAGCGCCACCTGCTTGCTCGATCAGCCAGCTCATGGGGTTGGCTTCGTACATCAGGCGCAGTTTGCCGGCTTTGTGCGGCTCGCGCTTGTCCCAGGGGTACATGAAAACGCCGCCACGCGTCAGGATGCGGTGCACATCGGCCACCATGGAGGCGATCCAGCGCATGTTGAAGTCCTTGCCACGCGGACCTTCCTTGCCCTGCAGACACTCGTCGATGTATCGGCGCACGGGCTCGTCCCAGTGACGCATGTTGCTCATGTTGATGGCGAATTCTTTGGTGTCGGCAGGCACCTGCACGTTTTCTTGCGTGAGTACAAACGAGCCTTGCTCGCGGTCCAGTGTGAACATGGCCACGCCATCGCCCACGGTGAGCACCAAGGTGGTTTGCGGGCCGTACACGCAGTAGCCTGCGGCCACTTGGTTCTTGCCGGGTTGCAAAAAGTCTTGTTCGGTGACGCCTTGGCTGCCTTCAGGTTTTTTGAGCACGCTGAAGATGGTGCCGATGCTGACGTTCACGTCGATGTTGGACGAGCCATCCAAAGGATCAAACAGCAGCAGGTACTCGCCTTGCGGGTAGCGGTTGGGCACCAGGTAGATGCTGTCCATTTCCTCGCTGGCCATGGCCGCCAGATGACCGCCCCATTCGTTGGCCTCGAGCAGCACTTCGTTGGCGATGATGTCGAGCTTTTTTTGTACTTCACCTTGCACGTTTTCGCTGTCGGCCGTGCCCAGAACACCGCCCAAAGCGCCTTTGTTCACCGCGTGGCTGATGCTTTTGCAGGCGCGGGCCACTACTTCGAGCAGCAAGCGCAAGTCAGCCGGGATGTGGCCTTTGTCGCGTTGCTGCTCCACCAGGTAGCGGGACAGGGAAATTTTGCTGCTCATGGGAGTTCCTTGGGTTCAGGTGCTGCTCAGGGCTCGGCTGATCACTTCGCGCACATCGTTTGACAGGTCTGCTTTGGCCGCCACGCGCTCGATGGCGACTTTGGCCGCGCTGCGGTAGGGCTCGGCCAGGCGGCTCCAGCGGTCCATGGCGCGGGCCAGGCGCGCTGCCACTTGCGGGTTGATCGCATCCAGCGCCAGCACCTGTTCGCTCCAGTACACATAACCTGCCGCATCGGCGCGGTGAAAGCCCGCCGGGTTGGCGCTGCAGTAGCTGAAGATCAGGCTGCGGGCGCGGTTGGGGTTGCGCAGGCTGAAGTCGGCGTGTTGCATGAGTTGGCGCACACGCGGCAAAACGTCGCCAGCACGGTCGGGCGCCCCGGCTTGCAGGGCAAACCATTTGTCAATCACCAGCGCTTCGTGCTGGAACATTTTGTGGAACAGGGCCAGGGCGTCTTGCGCCAAGGGATGGCCGCTGACCACCAAAGCCGACAAAGCGTTGAAGCGGTCGGTCATGTTGCCCGCATCTTTGAACTGCTGGTAAACACGGCCAGGCGTCACTGCATCGCTGTTTTGCACGGCGGCCACGCACAGCATGGTCATGGCCAGACCTGCCAGCGCGCGGCGGCCGCTGGACTTGGCATCGGGCGAATAAGCCCCGTTGTGTTGGTGCGCATCCCAAGCCCACTGCCAGTCGGCTTGCAGGGCGGCTGCCAATTGCAGACGCATGGACTCGCGCAGTGCATGCACGCGCTGCGGGTCCACCACATCGAGCTGGTCAGCGATGTAGTTTTCAGATGGCAATGTGAGCGCCAGGTCTTTGAAGGCCGCGTCCAAGCTTGGGTGGCGCAGCACGTTGCGCAGGGCCGCCACCAAAGCGTCCGACAGCACGGGAATCCCGGTCAAGTCCTTGTTCTGGTGGATGGCGTCGATGGCGCTTTGCAGCATCAGGCGCTGGCCTGCTTCCCACTGGTTGAACGGGTCGCTGTCGTGGGCCAGCAAGATCAACAGGTCATCTGCATTCAGGCCGTCTTCGAGCACCACCGGGGCGCTGAAGGCTCGCAACAATGAAGGCACAGGGGCGCTGTCGATGTTGACAAAGGTGAAGCTGGCGCTGGCCTCGGTCAGCACCAGGGTTTGCTGCAGCGCGCTGTCGGCAGAGCCGGCCAGTTGCAACTGCAGGGCTTGGCCATCGCGGCTGAGCAGACCCAGCGTGACGGGGATCACGAAGGGCGCTTTGCGTTCCTGGTCGGGTGTCGCGGGGCAGTTTTGACTGAGCGTCAAGGTGTAGCTGCGCTCGGCCGCGTTGTATTCGCCCGACGCTTGCAGTCGCGGCGTTCCAGCTTGGCTGTACCAGTGCTTGAACGTGCTCAAGTGGTTGGCGAGGGCCGAGCCGGGGTTGGCGTCGGCAATGGCTTGCGCAAAATCGTCGCAGGTCACGGCCTGGCCGTCATGGCGCTCAAAGTAAAGTTTCATCCCCTTGGCAAAACCGTCGCGACCTGAGTTGTTTGATGGCGTGGCCACCAGGGTCTGCATCATGCGAACGACTTCGGAGCCTTTTTCGTAGATGGTGACGGTGTAGAAGTTGTTGATCTCGACATAGCTGTCGGGTCGCACAGGGTGGGCCATGGGGCCCGCATCTTCTGCAAACTGCACGGTGCGCAGCACGCGCACGTCTTCGATGCGTTTGACGGCACGGGCGCTGGTGTCGCCTGCCATGTCCTGGCTGAACTCCTGGTCGCGGAAGACCGTGAGGCCTTCTTTGAGAGAGAGCTGGAACCAGTCGCGGCAGGTGATGCGATTGCCCGTCCAGTTGTGGAAGTATTCGTGGCCGACGACGGACTCGATGTTGCCAAAATCCATGTCGGTAGCCGTGGCCGGGTTCGCCAATACGTACTTGGTGTTGAAGATGTTCAGGCCCTTGTTTTCCATGGCGCCCATGTTGAAGTCGCTGGTGGCGACGATCATGAAACGTTCCAGATCGAGCGGAAGGCCAAAGCGGGCTTCGTCCCAGGCCACGCTGGCCATCAGCGAGTTCATCGCGTGTTCGGTCTTGTCCAGGTCGCCGGGGCGCACGAACACTTGCAGCAAATGCTCTGTGCCACTGCGGCTGACAATGCGCTGCTCGCGTGCGACCAACTGGCCTGCGACCAAAGCAAACAAATAGCAGGGCTTTTTGTGTGGGTCGACCCACTTGGCAAAGTGGCGACCATCTTCCAGCGCGCCTTGTTCGACCAGGTTGCCGTTACTTAGCAGCACCGGGTATTTGGCCTTGTCAGCACGCAGCGTGACGGTGTAGCTTGCCATCACATCGGGGCGGTCCAGGAAGTAGGTGATGCGGCGAAAACCCTCGGCCTCGCATTGCGTAAAAAACGTGCCCTGGCTGACGTACAGGCCCATCAGCTGGGTGTTTTTCTCGGGGTTGCAGGTGGTGAAGATTTCCAGATCAATGGCGTCAGAGCCTTCGGGTAAGTTCTCCAGCACCAACTGGTTGCCGTCCATCTTGAACGAGGTGCCACCGCCGTTGACCAACACGCGGGCCAAATTGAGGTCTTCACCGTCCAGACGCAGCGGCTGGGCCGCGACTTGAGGGTTGCGGCGCAGGCGCATCTTGTTGAGCACGCGGGTTTTCGTGGGGTCGAGGTCGAACGTCAGATCGACCGTGTCGATCCAAAAAGCCGGGGCAGCATAAGCCTCCCTTCGAATCGCGTTGGGTTGTCCTTCACGCATCAGGAACTCCGTTTTGGTTGAGGTCTGAGCAGCTCAGAGGCCTTGTTTCAGTGAGGCTTCGATGAATGCATCGAGGTCGCCATCGAGCACCTTTTGGGTAGCAGAGATTTCGACGTTGGTGCGCAAATCCTTGATGCGGCTGTTGTCCAGCACATAGCTGCGGATCTGGTGACCCCAGCCCACATCGGTCTT
>CANGZO010000035.1 GCA_947458305.1 Comamonadaceae bacterium | reverse complement strand
TGTGGGTGGCCTTGAGCCTGGCGGTGATCGCCATGATCGATGTGCCTTATCAAAAATACGCCTTCACCAAGCGCATGAAGATGTCCATGCAAGAGATCAAGGACGAATTCAAGCAAATGGAAGGCAGTCCCGAAATCAAGGCGCAAATTCGCCGCAGGCAGCGCGAAATGTCCAATGCCCGCATGATGGAACGCGTCAAAGATGCCGACGTGGTGATCACCAACCCCGAACACTTCGCCGTGGCTCTGGAATACGACCCCACTGGCGAAGGCGCCCCCATCATGGTGGCCAAAGGTTCAGACCACATGGCCGCATTGATCCGCGCCGAGGCCACAGCGCATGGTGTCCATATTTTTGAAGCAGCACCCTTGGCTCGGGCCATCTACTTCACCACAGAAGTCGAACAACAAGTGCCTGAAGACCTTTACCACGCTGTAGCGCAGGTCATTGCCTACGTCTTCAGCCTGGAAGCCGCATCGCCGATGAACCCACCGCGCCCCAAACCCACGGTCAAAGTACCGAGCAACATGGAATTCAGCCCTGAAGGCCTGCGTGCCAGCGCCGAGAAAGCCGCCGCATGAACATCCCCATCACACCCGCTGCCACGCCGTTGAACGATTTCGTTTTTCGATCGGCCGACCGCATGCGCATCGACGGTTGCACCAACGCCATCGCCAGAGAAGGCCTGAGCTTGGCCTTGCAATGCGAACACGAAGCCCTGATCGACCACTATGTGGGGCTATTGCTGGCTCGGCTGAGGCAACAAGCGCCAGAGCACAGCATTGAGGTCTACTTTCCCACCAATGCGGACGCCCTGCTGGCACGCTTCAACGACGCATTGGCTCGCCAGTCCGTGGCGCAGGCCACGCAAACCCCAGAAGCCTCGAGTCAGGCCCAAATTTGGGTGGTGCATGACGCACAAGCGCTGCCCGACACCGAGATTCAGCTTCTGGCTCGGCTCATCCAAAACTTTCCAGGCGCCAACATTCGGGCCATTTTGCTGATGACGGGTGCACGTGGGTCACACCACAGCTTGGCTTCTTTTGGCCGCAAAATATTGCGCTGGGAAATTGAGGCCCCCAACCCCGAGCAAAGCCAGGCCGCACTCGAATTGGCACGGGCTGAGGGGCGGATCGCCCCTGTTCAACAACTTCTCAGGCGCATCCAAGCCAGTCAGTGGTCTGACGCGGCCTCACCCAGCAGCATGACACCCGACGATTTCGCACCCTCTGCACCCATCAAGCAGGCTGCGGCATCTCCTAAGACACCCAAGTCGACAACCCGTTCACGCTTGGATGGCTTCTACCAACATGGCCTGACCGCCATCCAATCCTCTCGCCAAGCCATCGCTCAACTGAACCGCAAACACTTGAAATTGGGCTTGGCGTTGGGCGCTATTTTGGCGGCGGCAGCACTGGTCATGCTGTGGATTCAGCCTGAGGCATTTGGCATTGGCCAACGCAAAGCCAACCCCAACGTCAAAACCACAGTGACCGCACCAGCCCAGCCCGTACCAGCAAGCGATTTGGCACCATCCGACAAACCGGCTGAAAGCCCTGCCCCGCCCACATCCGGTTCGCCCACACCGGCCACTCCTCGATGACAAGGCCTGCGCACACCATGAAAAAACAAACCCTTATTCGCAGCGACAAACCCCACGCCGTCCAAGTGACCGAAGGCTCAAACGTTGCCCAAAGAAAATCAACGAGCAAAAAAACGGCTTCGCCTGATACGCCTGAGCCGTTGATGAACACCCAACTGGCCCCTGCAGTCAAAGCGGCCAAGCCTCGCAAAGCAAAGGCACCCAAGGCACTTGAGGCCACCGAACCGCTCACGCAGACCAAGGCACCCCAAGCCCCTCTGGCCGACAAACCGACCAAGCCCCAGGCCAAGCGAAAAGCCAAACCTGCGCTCAAAACTGCGACCCGAAAACCCCGAAAAACCAGTCCCGACAAGACCCCTGCGCCGATGGAAGCCGCTTTGCCAGTGGCGCCCGTCCTGCCGGTTTGGGAACAAGACAGCCCGGTCAAAGCCCGCATTGAAGAACTTCAAGCCCTCAACGCCCAGTTGTCAGAACAACTTCAGCGTCTTCCCACCACCCGAACCCTGCGAGGAGCCACGCCATGAGCGAAGCCAACTTCACCCCCACTGAGCCCGTTTTGGTGGAAGCCCCGATCACCGAGCCTACAGAGGCTGTGCAAGAGGGCAAACCCGCTGCGCCCGCTGCCAAAGCAGCTCCAAAGGCTGAGGCGGCGACGGGTGCCACAGAAAAAACAGCCAGCGCCGTGGATGAACGGGCTTACCAGCAGTACCAAGCACTGGCTCAGGTGGTGCTCGATTCGGCCCACATCGCAACCAAGTCGGCCACCGCCGCTGCCGCGGCCAGCCGCGACATGCACGCCGCCACGGGCGAATTCAGGGCATTGACCGAAACCGGCCACAAAAAAGCCTTGATTCTTTTGGGTGCCACGGGCGGCTTGCTGATCATCTGCCTGATTTTCTTTTTGACCATGGGCGTTCGCATGAACAGCCGCATCAACCAACTCGACAGCATGATGCTGGCCGTCGGCAAGCGGGTGGTGGACCTCAATGCCGGACTGGAATCGCTGGATGTGATCAACAAAAGCATCGAGTCGCTCACCGCTCAACAACTTGAGCAGGCCAAAACCCAGGGGCAACTGGAAACGCGCATCAACGAAGCCCTGAAGAAGTCTGAAACCATGGTTCAAGGTGTACCCGGTGAAACCGCCAAACAAGTGGCGGCCACCAGCGACAACTTGCTCAAACAAGTGCAAGGCATCAACAGCAAATTGCAGACCCAAGCCGGAGCAGTGCAAGCGCTGGGCACCGAGGTCAAGGCTTTGAAAGGTGCCGTGGGCAACGTCGACAAATTGAACCGCGAGGTCGAAGCCCTGGTGACTTTGCAAAAAGAGCGCTACCTGGAGACTCTGCAGAAAAACAACAGCACACAATCGCGTGAAAAAGCGGTGCAGTTTCCGCGCGTTGCACCGCCCAAGCCTGCCGATTCAACCCCAGCGGCAGGCCCTCAAAACAGCTCTACTGGGGCCAAATAAACCATGAAAAATGGGGCGGATGCTTCACTGAATACACACGGCGATGTACGTCAAAACAAAGACGCCATCGGGTGGAATCTTTCGCCAATAACCCATTTCATTGACCGTGGCCACCACCTGACCCGTCATCTTGGGGCCCGAATAACTGGTCATTTGACCCACGCGGTGCATTTTGTATTCGCAGTCGTATTCGTTCAGGTAGCGACGAGATCTGACGCCATCGGGATCTGCCGTTTTCAGGTCTTGCATCTCCCACACTTTGCGAATTCGGTCGGCTTTTTCAATGCTGTTGCGGTTGACAAAAAGAGCCACCTCTGGGGTTTCACCAATGCGCGTCCAGGCCATGGCCGCCTGTGGTCCCAGAGCCGACAAGGTCAACAAGGCCATCCAAGCTATTCGAATGGGTGATCTTTTTGAAAAGCCCAATGTGTTCATGTTCCGTCTCAAAAAAAAGTTCCAGCAAGGTTCACCACATGTCCCCCCGCGCCCAATTTAAAACGCGAAATACCGGGCAAGTCATGGGTGTTGACACCGCCCAAATCCAATCGGCTGACGCCCTGCGCTTTGAGATAAGCCATGGCTTTCCAAAGCAGCGCGTTGTGCGCATTCAAAGCACGGCCTTGGTCGTCAGCCCATCCCATATGGTAACTGGCCACTTGTCCATGGATCAAAAAAAGCATGCCCGCCACAGACTCTTTGCCCAGTTCGGCATACACCACCACAAAGGCTTGTTGGAGGCTGGTGCATTGGTCAATGTAAGCGGGCACGAAGTCGGTCGGCAGCCCATGAAACTGGCGCGCTTCCCGCTGGTCAGCCTCTTTGCCCAAGAGCCAAGTGCAACGCTTCAAACTCGGCAGCGCATGGACCTGGAGTTTGTCGTGGGTCAACACCTTGTTGAGCCGGTTGCGCCACTTGCCGTCCATGTTGGACTTCAAAACCTCCATCGGCAAGCTCAGATCCAAGTAGGCCGTGGCATAGCCGGTCATGACACGCGAGAAGCCTTTCAGTGCCTCGGGGGACAACTGCGCAGCCGTCTCATCCGGCGAGATCAGCATGACCCGCAAAGGGGCCAATGGCAAAGACCGCTTGAGCAACTTGTAAATCTGTGCCCGCTGCACCGGCGTCACATCGGGATGCCACACAGGCCCACGCGTGCAAGAGGCCATGGACACATAACCCAGAAACCGTCGGCACATGAATTGGGCCATGCCCACCAAGCGGCCCTCATCCCAAAACACCGCACGCTCGACCCGTATGCCCAACGACATCAAGGCCTCGCCATAGGCCCAAGACTGCTGCAAAGAGCCCCGATGTTCATGGTGGAATTGGGCCCAAATCTCGGCAGACGCAAACTTCCAGTCAATGTTCATATTGTCATAATAGGCAAATTTTTTAAATTAACTCAAGAACGTTCGACTTTTGTCGATTTATACGTGTCGAATCGCCTTGAAGCACGATGATTTCCAAAGCCAAGAACGCCATCAACGGACACGACATTCCGAAGTTCCGACTGACCCCCTCTGGTTGGGCTTGGTTGGCACTTTACTTGGGTCTACCGGTCTTGGTGTTGGGTAATTTGCTGGATTTTTTCTTTCAATGGGCGTTGGGTTGGTGCATCGGTGTTTGGTGCATCGTCTAAAACAAAAGGGCCATCATGTTTTTCTTTATCGGTTTAGCCGTTGTTTTTGGAGCCGTCTTTGGGGGCTATGTGATTGCTGGCGGCAAGATGGCCCCCATCATCAAAGCAGCGCCTTTTGAGTTTTTGATCATCGGTGGCTCGGCCATTGGTGCCTCACTGGTGGCCAACAGCTTTCCTGTTTTCAAAGCCGCCATGGCCGGTATCGGCACCTGCATCAAGGGACCCAAATGGCACCAAGCCGATTATTTGGCCCTGATGCTGTTGATCGGCAAACTGCAAGGCGTCATGAAAAAAGAGGGCATCGTGGCCTTGGAATCCCACGTGGAAAACCCAGACGCCAGCCCAATTTTTGGCGAATTTCCCAAATTGGCCAAAGACCATTCCATTGTTCAAATGATTTGCGACCCCCTGCGTTTGATGGTCATCTCGCAAGGTAATTTGGACGCCGACGCTTTGGACGATTTGATGAAAAAAGCCATCAAAGTCCATCACCACGAAGCCCTGTTGGCGCCTGGTGCGCTGGCCGGTATTGCGGGCGGCTTGCCTGCCTTGGGCATTGTGGCTTGCGTGTTGGGTGTGGTGAAGACCATGGGATCGATCGATCAGCCGCCCCCGGTTTTGGGCGCCCTGATTGGCTCGGCCTTGGTCGGTACCCTGATGGGTGTGTTTTTGGCCTATGGCATGTTCGAGCCCTTCTCTGGTCGCCTGACGCAAATCATCAACGAAGACGCTCAGGCCTACGATGTGATCCGCGAAATGATCGTGGGCAACCTCAAAGGCTATCCACAGCCTTTGATCATTGAATCTGCCCGAGCCTGTTTGGCCCACCACTGTCAACCGAGCTTCTCTGAAGTCTTTGACGGCATGCGAGGCAGTTGATGGCCGAAGAAAAACCACCAGCCGATGCCAAGGCCAACGAAGCCGCGGCTGCGGCCGCTGCTGCCGAAGCGGCGGCTGCAGCGGAGGCCATGCGGCCGATCATCCGCAAAATCATCGTCGAAGACGGTCATGCCGGCGCACATGGCGGCGCCTGGAAAATTGCCCTGGCCGACATGATGACGGCCATGATGGCCTTTTTCTTGTTGATGTGGCTGCTGGGTGCCAGCAACGAAGACAAACGCAAAAGCGTGGCCGACTATTTCCGGCCTGCCTCTCACAGCCAAATCGTGTTTGGCGAAATGGCCGGCTCCAACGGCTTGTTTGGTGGTAAGTCCATCATCGACACCGACGGCTTTCCGTTCACTGCCAAACAAACAGCCATGCTCGAGCGCCTGACCCCACAAGCGCAAGGCGGCCCCGCTGAAAGCTTTGGTTCGTCCAAAGAAGAAAACAACAAGGACGGCCCGTCTGATCAAGATCCGGGCAATCAAGGCGCTGGCACGCCCAGCCAAAAACAAGACAAAGAAAATTTCGAAAAGTTGGAAAAGGACATCAAGCAAAAATTGTCCGAGAGCAAGCAGTTTGACAACATCAAAGACCAGGTCAGCATCACCCGCGAAAAAGATGGCCTGCGCATCGAAGTCATCGACAAAGCAGATTTCGCCATGTACGCGTCGGGTACGGCCAACATGGGTGGCAAAGCGGCAGCACTCATGTCCGAGGTCGCCAAATCACTCCAACCCTTGCCCAACAAATTGGCCATTCGCGGCCACACCGACAGCCTCGGGTTCGCGCCCGACAGCATGCGCAACAACTGGACCTTGTCGACCGAGCGGGCCGACGCGACGCGTCAGTTCATGCAAGGCCAAGGCATCAACGCCAACCGTTTCTCACGCATTGAGGGTGTGGCCGACACCAACCCCAAGGTGCCTGACAACCCGGCCGATCCCCGAAACCGCCGCGTCAGCATCACGGTGCTCAATCAATGATCCTGTGTTGGCTTGCGTCCAGTGCTGTCCACATCGATTGGAGTACAGTGAACACCATGCAGTTCAAGCGAAAGGTTAGTTCATGCTGAAATTCATCGCGATCGGAGCCAGTGTGGGCGCCTTGGTCATGGGCGGTGTTTGGGGTTTGGTCCATGTGATGGGCGAGCCCAGCGGACCCTCCGCCGACAGCCAAATGGCCACGTTGACACCGGGTGCCAACAAAGGCGTGATGGATTTGATCTGCGAGCTCGAGCTTGACCTCAATGGCCAACTCAAATTGGGCATCACCGATAAGGAGCCCTCGCGCATCACCATGGCGCAAATTGACTTTGAGAAAAACTCAGGTTGGTACCAAGGCAAGATTGCCATCTCCGAGAGCCGTTCAGGCACGCTTCAGACCATGGGCACACGGCTCAAAGTCACACGCCCTGCCATGTTCCAGCGCTTTGGGGTCATGATTGCCGGTGAAGAGTTTGTGATTGACCGTAAAACAGGCCGTTTTGTGCAAACCTTGACCCTGTCAGATGGCCAGGTGGTCACTCTCATCACGGGCACATGCGCTCAGGTGACCAAGCCCCCGTTTTGATCACCGCGCGCGCACCCTGAACGGGTGCACGCCGTCAACCGACACCGCGCAAATCGTATTTGTTGATCTTTTCGATCAAGGTGGTTCTTTGCAATTGAAGCAACTTGGCGGTTTGTGACACATTGCCTTGCGTTCGCGTCAGCGCTTGCTCGATCAAACTGCGTTCGACTTCAATCAAATGCTGCTTCAAAGAGATGCCATCAGGTGGCAGCGTTTGAATCCCCTGCGCCAGCAAAATCACCTCTTCCACGTCGTTCATTTCATCGTTGGACGCCGACAACGCTGCGGGCAAACTCCGGGCCACGGCCAAAGACTCGGCCCCCTCATCGACAGAAAACAGATGCGCCAAGGGATCCGTCTGGCTCCAAGGCCCAGAGGACACATCCGTTGCGGTGGGCGCCACATCGGCCAAAGGCAGGGTGGTGGCGCCCCGCTCAACGATTAGTTCCGGCGCAGGACCTTGCAAAAAGCCCAGTGGGTTTTCGAGCGCCTTGACCGGCATTTGCGCCAAGCTTTGGGCTTGGAGTGCCGCCAAACCCGACGGCATCATGCAGGCAGGAACTGTCTGCACATGCAAGGTTTGAGCAGGAAACAGCGTAGAAAACCGGTCGACCAGATTGGACAGCTCGCGCACGTTACCTGGCCATGCGTAAGCCTGCAACATCTGCAACATGTCCGGGGCAAACTTGAGCGGACGCGAACCGGGCAATACGTGTTTGTCGGCATAGAACTGCAACAAAGCCGCTATGTCCTCAGGGCGCTCACGCAAAGGCGTGGTGGTGATCGGCAGGACATTGATTCGGTAGTACAGATCTTCCCTGAAACGCCCCTCAGCGACTTCGTTTTCAAGGTTTTTGTGGGTCGCCGCAACCACGCGCACGTCGATATGGACCTCACGCGATGCGCCCACCGGCAAAATGCAACGCTCTTGCAAAACGCGCAAGAGCTTGACCTGCATGTCCATGGGCAAGTCACCGATTTCATCCAAGAACAAGGTGCCGCCATGGGCCAGCTCAAAACGCCCCAAGCGATCAGACACAGCACCCGTGAAAGTGCCTTTTCGGTGGCCGAACAACTCGCTCTCGATCAACTCGCGAGGGATGGCCCCACAGTTGATCGGCACAAAAGGGCTGGCCGCTCTGGGGCTTTGAGCGTGCAGGGCTTGTGCCACCAGCTCTTTGCCCGTTCCGCTCTCGCCCGTGACCAGTGCCGTCGATGAAGAGGCCGCCAAAGTTTTGATCAAATCACGCAAAAACTGACTGGCTTGGCTTTGACCAATGATTTGGGTTTTAGCGCTGACTTTCATCTGCATGGCCAATTGAACAGGTGGGTGAATTTATCGAATAATAAGCGTCAGGACTGCCAGAGTTAACGCCAAATTTCAAAATGATATAAAAACTTCAAATCTGATCATTCATCAGCTTGGATATCGATAATATCAATTTTATTGAAATACAAAAATTTTTTGTAAAATTATTGATTGTTAATTGAGTTTTTAAGTATTCAAGAAACGCTCTGATGGGCTTATTTCAAGCCGAAGCACCTCAAGTCGGCGCCAGTGATGTCGATACAAACCATGTGCCATGTGCGTCTGCCCAGCACTGGATTTGCGCCCTATCGGCTTCTGGAGATTCAAAATGACCGCTACCCAAAAACTGACCGCTTCGCTGTTGACCGCTTGGTTGCTGACGGGCTGTCACGCCATTCCATTGAATCTGAATGCGCAGGACAAACCGCCCGCCCCCGTTACACCTGCCGCTGCCGCTGCCCCCGCCTCCATGATCACGCCCTTGATCGAAAAGCGAGAGACACTGGTCGCCACGGGCTACGCCGTTGTGAGCATCCAAAACCACAAAAACCCAGCACAGCAACGCCTGCTCGCGATCCGTGCCTCCAAGCTTGATGCTTACCGCTCTTTGACCGAGCAGGTTTATGGCCAGCAGCTGGATGCCACCACCACGGTGGCCGACATGACCATCATGAGCGACACCTTCAGGGCCAAGGTAGAAGGTGTGGTCTATGGCGCGGTGCTGGTCAGCATCACCCCGGTCGGCGATGACACTTACGAAACGACTTTGTCCTTGGACCAACACGTCGTGCGTGACTTGCGCACTTTGTATTTGGGGCAAATGGCCGCCAAGCGCCGTTGAAAATGATTTGACCTCCAGGTCCGCAGGCACTCTCCATGATCAAGCAAACGCACCCACAACGCCGAACGCTGACACACAAGCCCAGTTCAGCGTCTGGCGTGCGCGCTGGTCTGCGCGTCTTTCCCACCGTGCTGCTGGGCTGGTTCAGCCTGTTGAGTTTGCCCGTTTGGGCGCAAAACCTGAGCCCTACCGAATTGGCGTCCAGGGCCATGGCAACGCCTGGTGTTCGGGCTGCCTTGACCGCTCAAACACCCGCCAACAAAACCAGCGCCGTTCAATCGGGCAACGAGCATGAAGCCCATTTGGCCGCCATTCGCCAAGCCATCCTGAATGCCACCATCGAGCGACCCACCCGGGTGATCAGCACAGCATGGGTCGATCAACAAGGCGCCTTGCACGAAACGGCCCATTTCCATTCCGAAGCCAAGGTCAACGGCATCCGTGTTTTGTCCTATTTGCCCCAGGACGAGTCACCCGCCCAAATCACCGCAGATGTTTTGCCATGGGGTTACCGCCCCAACAAGGCTGACAAAACCTGCAGTCCAGCGCCGCGGAACTGGCGACTGCCTTTGATGGCCCGAACACACACGGCAGAAGGTTTCAGTGGCCCACAACTTTTTGCCAGCCAAATGTTGTTGAACATGGCCAACGAGACATGGCATCAAAGCATGCAGCAGTCCCAAAGGTGGCGTGTGCAATCGGCCTCGGTGCCGGTATCCAACAGCTACTTCAGGGCTTTGAGCGCCAGCGAAGAAGCCCGCAGCGCCTGGGTCGCGAATCTGTCACTCAAACCTCATGGGTCAAGCGTTTCCAGCACATGGGCGCAACGCATCAGCCAACCGGACAAACCCGCCCCTTGGCGCTGGACACTGACGCTCAGCCTGGGTCAAAGCACAACACAAGGCGGACAAACACAAGCGCTTTGGCAAGCAGAGCACACCTTCACCATCGACCCCAGCCTGATGGCCAACCGCCCCAGCCTTTGGCAGCAGCAGCTGCAAACTGAAATCAAAGCCCAAGTGAACCAATGGGTCACACAACTGGAAAAGCGCACCGAATGCGAACCGGTCCAGTTTCAGGTGGTGCGCGAGGGCACCGAAAGCTTTCAGCTTCAGGCAGGCGCAGGCAGTGGCTTGCGACCTGGCGACAGGGTCTTGCTGATCGACCCTGTCCACATCCCCAGCCGTATGCTCGAAGCAGGCGTTGCCCAGCACTTGGCGCTGGCTCAAGTGGTCAAAGTGGGGAACCACCGCTCCGAACTGCTGCAACTGGCCGGTCCCCGTCTGCCGCAGCAAGGCGCATGGCTTGCCCTGCCCCTTTGAGACGCACCCACATCACACCAAGGCATGCACATGGCCCAAAACAATAGCTTTCACTTCAGTCGTTTTCTGAAGGCCGTGGCGGTCCCCATGGCCTTGGTGCTGTGCACCCAGCTCAGCTGGGCCTCAGACCCCTCCACTGCGGCCCTGCGCGTCTTGCTCGGCTCTGCCGAACCTCACCAGCAAGCCGCACCCACCGATGCTGCCAGCGCCGCCAACCGCAGCCAACGCCGAACCATCACCGTGATGCGGGGCGAGACCCTGGACCGGGCCGTGCGGCGCGCCCTACCCGGTCTGCCTCTGCACCCTGATTTTTTACGCCACGCCTTTGTCAGCGTGAACCCGCAGGTTTTCCCAAAAGGGGCCGCTCATGCCATGCGCACAGGCACCACCTTGCAGGTCCCCACAGCCGATGAGTTGCGCTTCATGCTGCTGAGCCAATACCCGGAAACGGTGGCTTTGTTTCAAGTGGTTGAAGCCACCCCCGCGGCCGAGCAAGCGCCACAACAGTCCAAACGCCACTGGGTGCGCTTCCCATAAAGACGCGACGGGCATTGCCATGATCACCGGGGCTGAAACCGCTCACCTCACCCCCAAAATTCCGACCATTTACCTGGATGGAAAGCTCCCCTTGGTGGTCGAGCGCACGGCTGCCGATTTGGGCCTGAAAGATGGCCAAGTCATTCAAGCCATGGTGGAGTCCCGGCCGGAACGCATTCGCCTGAATCTGCAAGACTCGGCTTTTCTCGGCAAACACATCGACCTGCCCAAAGAACTGCCTGCCGGCTTGCGCCTGGCCGCTGGCGACACCGCCTTGTTTCGCGTCCAATTGCAAAGCGACGGCTCCATCTTGTTGCGGCCCTTGCAAGCGCAAGCCGCTCCCATACTGGGTCAGCCCCTGGCGCAAGCACAACTGCCCAATCGCCTGCAGCAGCTGCTTTTCAGGCCCCCGGACATGAACGCCCTGGCCTTGCTGTTGCGGCCAGGGGGCTTCGACAGTTTGTTGAGAAGCCTCAGCCCTGCCACGCCCGAGCTCCTGAATTTACAAAACTGGCAAAGGTCTCGGCCCAGCATGGCGCACCTGAGTCCAGAAAAACTCAGCCAGTGGATGTTGCGCAGCGGATGGTTCAACGAGAACTTGGCGTCCAAAGGCCAAAGCGAGGGGCCGGTGGACCTCAAAACCACCCTGCGCCAGCTCTTGCTCTTGTTGCAGAGCATGGACGCACAAGAGGCCAGCAGCGTGCAAGATGCGATCGACGACATCGAATCGAGGCAACTGACAGCGGCCGAATCTTTGATGGGCCGCGAGGTGATGTTCTCCATGATGTTGCCCTTTGTCGACGCAGAACCTGTCGCCATGCGGTTTGTGCGACAACGCCGTCAACCCGGCGAAGAAAAAGCCCCCTTCATCATCCATTTGCACACACGCAACCGAGACTTGGGCGAGGTTTGGCTCCAAACCCGAATCAGCAACGACACCGATGTCGACATGATCATGTGGGCCTTGCGCGAAGACGTCGTCAAACGCGCCAAAGAACAGACGGTCAACCTGGAGCACGAACTGGACAGTGCCGGGCTGCACATGACCCGGCTGCTCATCGTGCACGGGCCAGGTCCCTCAGAGCCCATACCCTGGCAAGCGCCACAACAGGGCAGCCTGGTGGACATCCAGACATGAGACCACCCATCAAAGAAGCCATTGCGCTGGAATATGGCAAAAACACCACCCCCGTGGTCACCGCCAAGGGCGATGCAGAGTTGGCACAAAAAATCATCGAAGAAGCCCAAAGGCACGGGGTTTACGTGGCCGAAGACCCCCAGTTGTTGGCCCTCTTGAGCCGCATCGACATCGACAAAGAAATCCCACCGGAGCTTTTCACCGCGGTGGCTGTCATTTTGTCGTGGGTTTATTGGCTCAAGGGCATGCGCCCTGGGGACGAAAAACAAAACCTTTGATTCGGGTCCGTGTTGCGCTCTATCGCACCAACAAAAACGGCCTCACATCGGAGGCCCAACACTCAACAGATCAGTTCCAGCAAATCAAGCCGCCAGATAAGCCCCAACCCCTTGACGGCGAGACACCTGACCCAAACGGTCGTACAAATCCACAGAGACCGCAGATTCACCCTGCAAGGCCTGCAAAGCCCCTTTGACCGCCTGCATCTGCCGCTGCAGCAACTGGATGTTGCGCAAATGGTCTTGCTTGCACTGGGCAAGGCCCGGCAACAAAGCATCCCACCAAGCGGGCACCGGATCCTGGGCACTGACGGCATCGGCCACCTGCGCCAGACGGGTCAAGACTTCGCCCCGCTCCAGTTGCAAGGCATCGAAGGCCGACAAGTCACGCGATTTCAGGGCCTCGAACTCCAATTGCAACAAAGCCCCAAGGCGAGACGCATCCTCTTGGGCGGCATCGATCGATACCTTCGACCATGAAGTGTCGCTGGTGGCGTTGAGGGCATCGTTCATCGAGGGCACCAAGGCATCAACCTTTGATCATCTTTTCGATGGCCACAAAATTCTCTGCGATTCGTCGGGAGTCAACCGGGTACAAGCCCTGCTGAATGGCCAATTTGATGGATTCAACTTTGGCACGGTCAAACTCAGGCTCTTGCATGGCTTTTTGGGCCACTTCGCTCAACTGAAGCTGGTCCGTTTGCATGCCTGCCGGTTTGACCGCCGCTTCAGACATCGCATCCGATGGGCGCTCCGACACCTTGGCCGCCGCAGGGCGACTGGGCGTGTCCATTTGGGCAATCCGGCGGAAACTGGATATGGGATCGGTCATGGTGATTCTCTTTTCTGGCCTCTGGGTAAAGAGCTGAGGCCTCGCTCGG
>CANGZO010000034.1 GCA_947458305.1 Comamonadaceae bacterium | reverse complement strand
ATGAAGACTCATCTTAGTCTCAGTCTGCAAACAGCGATGAGGAAGATGATGATGATGAGGACGACGATAATCAATGAACATAAATTATATTATCAACTATTAGTAATTCACGGAAAACGGGGTTTTGGGGTTTTGGGGGGCGGTATGGGTTCGTCCAGCGCCTTGGCCCAATACCTGGTGAACCTGCTGGTGGGTGGCTTTGAGCGGGACCGCCCAGGTCTGGCGGCCGTGTGCTTGTCTTCAGACGCCCTGATGGCCACCCGCTGGAGCGATGGTCAGGCTCTGGCCAAACAAATCTTGGCGCTGGGCCAGACGGGCGATGTGCTGGTGCTCATCAGCACCGATGGCAGCGAGTCGGCATTGGTTCAGGCGGCGCAAGCGGCGCATGAGCGGGAGATGAGTGTACTGGCCTTGACCGGCCACCAAGGCGGCGCTTTAGGTCGCCAATTGCGCGAAACCGATGTGCATGTGTGCGTGCCCCACGAACGGGCGGCACGAATTTGTGAAGTGCAGCACTTGGTGCTGCATTGTCTGTGTGATGGAATCGATACCCAATTGTTGGGCGAACAGGAGCCTCTTTAAATGAAACGCAATCTTCAATCTCTGGTGTTTTCGGGTGCCGTTTTGGCTGTGGCAGTGACTGGTCTGACGGGCTGTGCACCTTTGCTGCTGGGCGGCGCAGTCGCCACGGGCATCATGGTCACCGACCGCCGCACCTCGGGTGCACAGGTAGAAGACCAAGCGATTGAGATCAAAATTGCCTCCGCCGTGCGCCAAGAGTTAGGCGATCGCATCCATTTGAACGTGACCAGTTTCAACCGCAAAGTGCTGCTGACCGGCGAAGTCACCACGGCGGCCGAAAAAGAACGCATCGAAAAGATTGCGCAAAGCCAGGAAAACGTGGTGTCGGTGGTGAACGATTTGGCACAGATGCCCGCCAGCTCCTTGACGCAACGCTCCAAAGACACGGTGATCACCAGCCGCGTCAAGGCCGCCTTCATTGACGCCAAAGACCTGCAAGCCAATGCCGTTAAAGTGGTCACCGAGCGCGGCATCGTTTACCTGATGGGCCGTGTGACGAGCCGCGAGGCCAAACGGGCCACCGACATCGTGCGGGGCATGGGCGGCGTGGTGAAAGTGGTTCGGGTGT
This sequence comes from Comamonadaceae bacterium, assembly GCA_947458305.1. Classification (GTDB taxonomy): domain Bacteria; phylum Pseudomonadota; class Gammaproteobacteria; order Burkholderiales; family Burkholderiaceae_C; genus Limnohabitans_A. The sequence goes on along the minus strand of CANGZO010000034.1, from coordinate 12,516 downwards.
TTGACGAAATCTCGGAAGAAGAACTCAAACGCTTGAGCCAGCCCACCACCAAGCGCTGAAGAGGTTAACGCCCATCAAAAAAACGACCCTCGGGTCGTTTTTTGGTTTCAGACCCCACGACGTGTGGGGTGCCCTCGGCGATCAGCGCAAACGGCGGATCAAGCTGGACGTGTCCCAACGGCCGCCACCCATTTTTTGCACATCGGCGTAGAACTGATCGACCAATGCGGTGACGGGCAAACGGGCACCATTGCGCTTGGCTTCGTCGAGCACCAGGCCCAGGTCCTTGCGCATCCAGTCCACCGCAAATCCAAATTCGAACTTGTCATCGGCCATGGTCTTGCCACGGTTGTCGAGCTGCCAACTTTGGGCGGCGCCCTTGCCAATCACGTCCAGCACCTGGTGCATGTCCAAGCCGGCTTGTTGGCCGAAAGCAATCGCCTCGGACAAGCCTTGCACCAAGCCCGCGATGCAGATCTGGTTGACCATCTTGGCCAACTGCCCCGCGCCCGAAGCGCCCAACAGGGTGAAGGCACGCGAAAACGCCATGGCCGCAGGCTTGACGTTGTCAAACGCCGCAGCATCGCCGCCGCACATCACGGTGAGCATGCCGTTTTGAGCGCCCGCCTGGCCGCCAGAGACCGGTGCGTCAACAAAGTGCAGGCCCAACTTTTGGGCCGCGGCATACAACTCGCGTGCCACTTCGGCAGAGGCCGTGGTGTGGTCGACAAAAATCGCGCCGGGCTTCATGCCGGCAAACGCACCGTCTGGACCCAACACCACGCTGCGCAGATCGGCGTCGTTGCCCACGCAGGCGAACACGATGTCGGCACCGGCAGCCGCTTCGCGCGGGGTGGGCGCTGTGGCGTTACCGGGGCATTCGGCAGCCCAGGCGGCGGCTTTGGCGGCGCTGCGGTTGTACACGGTGACGTGGTGGCCAGCACGGGCCAAATGGCCCGCCATGGGGTAACCCATCACGCCCAAGCCCAAAAAGGCCACTTTTCGGGCAGGGGTGGCTTCGTAGGTTTTGGCGGCAATTTGACTCATGGCTGTCTCTTTTAGAAGTGAATAAAACGGCTAATTTAGCAGTCTGTCGGTGTTCTGGCGCGCACCGGGTGCTTTCGGCTGACCGCTGGGCGACACGGGCGGGTTTGGTACGCTCGACGCCATGAACACTTTGATCGCCGACAACATCGCACGGGTCAGGGCGCAAATGGCCGCCGCTTGCCAATCCGCCGGGCGCGCGCCTGGCAGTGTTCAGCTGCTGGCCGTGTCCAAGACCTGGAGCGCCGACGCCGTGCGCACGGCACACGCCGCAGGGCAAACCGATTTTGGCGAAAACTACATCCAGGAAGCGGTGGACAAAATCACGGCCTTGCGCGATTTGCCGCTGGTTTGGCACTGTATCGGCCCGATCCAGAGCAACAAGACGCGCTTGGTGGCCGAGCACTTTGACTGGGTGCACAGCATCGACCGCCTCAAGATCGCCCAACGCCTGTCTGAGCAGCGCCCCGAGCACCTGCCGCCTTTGCAGGTGTGTATTCAGGTGAATGTGGACGGTGGCGAGACCAAATCCGGCGTGAGCCCGCAAGACCTGCCTTCGCTGGCACAGGCCGTAGCCACCTTGCCGCGCTTGCAGTTGCGCGGCCTCATGACCATTCCCGAGCCTGCCGAAACCGATGCCCAGATGCGCACAGTGCACCGCCAGTCGAAAGACCTGTTCGAGCAATTGCGCGCGCAAGGCCTGCCGCTGGACACCTTGTCGATGGGCATGAGCGCCGACATGGCGGCCGCCATCGCCGAGGGTAGCACCATGGTGCGGGTGGGTACGGCGATTTTTGGCAAACGCTGAGACCCCTGGCTCAGCGCTACAGAGGTGGCGTGCGGCTCTGACCTTTCAGGCCTTTCAGGCTTGCACGCCCATTTGCAGCTTGAACACGCTGCGCCGCTCCCCCACAGGAACACCCGCCACATTCAGCAACACCTGGGCGCGCCAAGGGGCCAAGTCTTGGCGCTGCGCATCGTCCAGCCAACCCAGCTGGTCCAGCGCATCCACGGTCGCGGCAAACAGCGCCACCTTGTTGCCGTCCATGATCTTGATGGCCAGGGCTTGGCCACGTGAGCGGCTGCCCACCACCTGCACGCCGTCGGCGCCCACCTTGGTCACCCAGTCGCCACGGCTTGCGCGCATGAAGTCAGCGTCGTTGCGGTCGGTGCCCGAGACCAATTCAGGGTGGGCGCTCATGGCCTGGCCCAGCTGTTGCAGGCTCTCGCCGTACAAGCCGTCCGATTCAGGCCTCGCCAACCGGGCATAGCTGCGGGCCAAGCGTGACAAGGGCATGGCGTAGTTGGGGGCCGAGCAACCGTCGATGCCCAGCGCCAGCTGTTCTTCGGTCAACCCCGCCAAGTGCGCCACGGTCTGGCGAATTTTTTGCTGCAGCGGGTGGTCGACCTCGGTGTACGTGTCGGTGGGCAGGCCGTGCTGCACGCAGTACGCCAGAAAGCCGCCGTGCTTGCCACTGCAATTGTGGTGCCGCTCGTCGTAGGCAAAGCCTTCGGGTATGGGCCGGTCAAAAAAGGTGAAGCGGTAGGGAACATGGCAGCCGCAGCGCATCTGGCGCGTGGTGGTGCCGCTTTTGCGCAGAATGGAGGACACCTGCTCGACATGCATCTCTTCGCCGTTGTGGCTGGCGCACATCATGGCGAGCTCTGAGGGGGTGAAGCCGAAATGCGCCACGCCGCCTGACTGGATCAGCGGCAAGGCCTGCATGGCCTTGAGGGTGGATCGGGTGAAGCACAGCCAATGCGGATTGCCCACTTGCGCCAGCACGCGACCCTCGGTGTCGGTCACAGCCAGGGCACCCATGTGCACGCATTCCTGCACGCCGTTGCGGGTCAACTCGATCAGGGGTTCGAAGTTCATGGATTGGGGGTTTTTTGACAAGAAAAAACCAGTTTAAATTGTCCCGGACTTGACCCCCTGTCGCATGGGCAGCCCAGCACAATGAGTGGATGCAAAACATCCATTCCCCTCTACAGGCCCAACTGGTTCAATGGTTGGTGGCCCCCGGTGCGGCCGTGGCCACTGGCGATGTCTTGGTGATTTTGGAAGCCATGAAGATGGAACATGAAATTCGGGCCAGCCAAGCCGGGCGTGTGGGCGAGTTGTACTTTCGGGCAGGTGAGGCGGTGACCGAAGGCGATGTGCTGGGTGTGCTGATGCCCTTGACCGAGGACGCCCCCCAGCTTCAGGCGCCTGCCGCCAACACCTTAGCTGCCCCATCTTCTAAGGACCGGGCCGACCTGCAAAAGCTGCAAGATCGCTTGGCCTTCACCCATGACGCGGCACGCCCCGAAGCCGTGGCCAAGCGCCACGCCCTGGGGCTGCGCACCGCCCGAGAAAACATCGCCGACCTGTGTGACCCTGACTCATTCGTGGAATACGGCGCACTGGCCGTGGCCGCGCAAAGCCGCCGCCGCAGTGCTGACGACCTCATGCGCAACACGCCTGCGGACGGCATGGTCACCGGCATCGGCTGCGTGAATGGCCAACGCGTGGTGGTCATGGCCTATGACTTCACGGTGCTGGCGGGCACACAAGGCATGCGCAACCACCAAAAGACAGACCGCATGCTGGGCGTGGCCTTGCAAAACAAGCTGCCCGTGGTGCTGTTCGCCGAAGGCGGCGGCGGCCGCCCAGGAGATGTCGATGTGGCCATCGTGGCGGGCCTGAACTTGACCACTTTCGCCTCTTTTGCGCGCCTGAACGGCCGTGTGCCGGTGGTGGGCGTGGTGGCGGGGCGCTGCTTTGCGGGCAACGCGGCCCTGCTGGGATGCTGCGACGTGATCATTGCAACCCGAGACAGCAACATCGGCATGGGCGGCCCGGCCATGGTCGAAGGCGGGGGCTTGGGTGTGTTCAAGCCCGAGCAGATTGGGCCCAGTGGTGTGCAGCACGGCAACGGTGTGATCGACATCCTGGTGGACAACGAAGCGCAAGCGGTGGCTGCGGCACGGCATTACCTGTCGTGCTTTCAGGACGCGCAAGCCGAATGGCAAGCGCCGCCCACCGAGGCCCTGCGCCATGTGGTGCCCGAAAACCGTGTTCGCGTGTACGACACCCGCACCGCCATGCAGGGCATCGCCGACGTGGACAGCTTGCTGCATTTGCGCACTGGTTTTGGCCTGGGCATCCACACGGCGCTGGCACGCATCGCGGGGCGTCCGGTGGGCCTGATGGCCAACAACCCGCTGCACCTGGGCGGTGCGATCGACGCCGATGCCGCCGACAAAGCCGCGCGGTTCATGCAACTGTGCAACGCGCACGGGCTGCCCATCGTGAGCCTGGTGGACACGCCCGGCTTCATGGTCGGGCCGGACATTGAAGCGCAGGCGCAGGTGCGTCATGTCTCGCGCATGTTTGTGGCAGCCGCGCACCTGCGGGTGCCGCTGCTCAGTGTGGTCTTGCGCAAGGGCTATGGCTTGGGCGCGATGGCCATGACCGGCGGGGGCTTTCACCAAACCCTGAGCACCGTGGCCTGGCCCACGGGCGAGTTTGGTGGCATGGGCCTGGAGGGTGCGGTGCGTTTGGGTTACCGCAAGGAACTCGAAGCCTTGCCCGAAGGCCCTGAGCGCGAAGCGCTGTTTGAGCAGTTGTTGGCGCAGCAATACGACAACGGCAGTGCGATCAACATGGCGGCCACGCTAGAGATCGACGCGGTGATTGATCCGGCTGATACGCGTGAATGGTTGGTGGCCGGGTTGGTAGCGGGGCGGGTGCGGCCTGCTGATGGCACGCTGGCGATTGACACCTGGTGACGGCCGTTGAAAGGGCTCTGGCACTCACCCCAGCCTGTCTGAGCAAGACCTCAAGGGGTTTTCATCATCTCGTGCGTGCATCACTCAGAGGTCTTGCAGCGCAATACTGATCTGTTGTTGAAACAGGTTCTCGTCGGCCAAGGCCTTGGCATTGAGCAGGGCGAGTTTGACCAGGAACAACTGGGCCTTGTCTGCGCCTGCCTGGTCAATGGCGGTGGCCAGTGCGTCGTAGACGGTCTCAAGCCCGCCGATGGTGAGTGTTTTGTCGGTCATGGTGTCGTCTTGATGAGGTAGGTCGGCAGCTTCAGGTCCGACGGGTGGGCAAGGCTGTGGTCAGCGCGGCTTGCAGGCGCGCGGCGTCGAGCGTGAGCCAACGCGCACAGATGTGTTGGTCGGGGCGCAGCAAATACGCGCCGCCATGGGCAGGAATGCCGTAGCGCTCGCGCAGGTGACCGTCGGCGTCGGGCAAGTGTTTGTCTGCGCCCGCCACAGGCTGGGCCGCACCGACCGCGGTCACGTTCAAGGGCATGCCTGTCGCATGCGCTGCCTTGATCACTTGTTGCAGTGCTTCTGGCAAGTCGGTGTCGGTGAAGTACAGCAGGTCAAAACCACCCCCCAGGTGGTCGAGCAAGAAGTCACCCTCGCCACCTTCAGCGCCAAGGCGCACGTTTTGCGGCGGCGCGCCGTGCGCCGGGCCGCTCTTGAACAGGGCGTTGTCGTCATCCCTGCTGTTGAGCATGGAGTGGGTGTATTCGTGCGGCCGCGAGGTGCGCCAGTGGTACAGCGGCCGCACAAATTCCTGCGTGAGCGAAAGCGACAACACCGCATCGCGCAGCAAGCGAAAACCGGGGCTCGGTGGTGCCATGAAGCGGGTGCTTTTGCCCGCCTCGGTGATGATTTCGCGCGCTGCGCCGACCCGCTCGGTGCTGTGGTTGGTCAGCAGCTGTGGGCCCGCCAGACCCTTGACCACAAAAGCCAAGTGCCAGCCCAGCGACTGCGCATCTTGAAACGCGGTGTTGGCCCCGCGCACACCAAAGATGGGCAGCAGGTGCGCCGCGTCACCGGTGAAGATCACGCTGCCGTGAACAAAGTTGGGCAGCGTGAGTGTGCGGGCCGAGTAGACCGAAGACCAGTCCATCTCCCACTTCAGGCCTGCGTGGCCGATCATGGCCAGTTGGGCATCGATGCGAGCCTTGAGCGACTCGGGGCGAAGAGCCTCCTCGGGTGTTTCACCCGGAGGCAATTGGTAATCCACTCGCCAAATGCCGTGGGGCTCGCGGTGCATCAAGATGGTGTTGCCGGGGTTCCATTCGGGGTCAAAAAAGGCCAGGCGCTCGGTGGGGAAAGGCAAGTCGATTTGGATGTCGGCGATCACGAAAAAGCCCTCGTAAGACGCGCCTTCCATCTGCAGGTTCATGGCACTGCGGATGCCCGAGCGGCCCCCGTCAGCGGCCACCACCCAGTCGCTCTCCAGCGCATAAGGGCCTTCGGGCGTTTCGACTTCCAGCAAGGCGTAGCCGTCCTTCTGGTCGATCTTGTCCAGCTTGTTGCCCCAGCGGAAATCGATCAGCGGGTTGGCTTTGCAGGCGTCGTGCAGGTACTCCTCCATGAACTGCTGCTGCACGTTGATGATCGGAAAGAACCGGTCATCCGGGTCGTGCGGCGCTTCCATGCGGAACACGCGCTGGCCCCGGTAAAACGAGTTGCCAAAACGCCAAGGCAAACCGTTCGCCGTCATGCGGTCGGCCACGCCCACTTGTTGCAGGATTTCCATCGAGCGGCGCGTGAAGCAGATCGCGCGGCTGCCTTGCGAGAACTGCAACTCCGCCGACAACACCACGCTGGGCACGCCGTGACGCGCCAACTCCAGCGCCGTGACCATGCCCGCAGGGCCTGCGCCGACGATCACGACTTTCTTTCTGTCTTGCTTTGCGTGTGCCGAGGCCAGCCAAGGTTTGAAAACCTCGTACTGGTAATAGATACAAGGACGTGCTTCGGTGCTGGGGGTGTGCATGGTTTGATGCTGTTCTAGGGGTTTTAGCGGGGGCGCTTGCTGGACTGGCGGGCTGGACGGACGTCCATGGCATCGGCAGGACAGGGGGCAATGCCCAAGCCCGGTCTGGCATGGGCAATCAAGCGGTCAAAGAGGGTGCTCAAAGCGCTTTGCTCCTTGTCCGTCAGGCAGCCAAAAATCTCTTGGTTGCGTTGGTGGATCATGGCCATGGCGCGCTCAAACACCTCGCGTCCGGCGGGCGACAGCGTGAGCACCACGCCCCGACCATCACCGGGGTGGTCGGCTTTGAGCACCAAGCCCTGATCGACCAGCGCCTGCGCGGCGCGGCTCGCCTGACCTTTGTTCAGGTTAGCTTTGTCAGCCAACTCCTTCACCGACAAAGGCTCAAAAGTGCCAATCGTCGTCAGGCACCGCCCGTCGCTCATCGACAGTCCCGTGCGCTCCGGATAGACCGCTTGGCTGTCCATGTCGGTCAGCTTGTGCAGTTGGTGCAGGCGGTAAGTCAAAGTGCGGTCGAGTGACACGACAGATTCGCTCACGTTGGGCGATGTGGGTGAGGGGGATGTGGTCATGAATCAAACGGGGCTTGACGGCATTGTAGGTAAAACTGGTTGCGCGCGCAACCAAATGCTTTATTGCAGCGGTTTTTGTGTTTAAAAAAGAATACTTGATGAGTCATAAAAACGGTGGCTCAATCCTCAAAAAAACAGGGGGCCGTCATGCAATAACGTCGATCGAACATCCCGGGTGGCACTTACTTTTTCACCGTCGTGACCCATCGGCGTGCGCCGTGGCTTCAAGAGCCGAGGGCGTTGAGGACCTTGGGTGATGTGATGAGGCATGTGCGTGTGCAACGGCCTTTTGAGACCTTGGCGATGGTGGTCATGCCCGATCACCTGCACTGCATCTGGCGCTTGCCTGCCGACGACGCCGATTTTTCAACCCGTTGGATGCTGATCAAGCAAGGCGTTGTGCATCGCCTGCGCGGATGGATGGGTGTTCAGCCTTTATGGCAATCCCGGTTTTGGGAGCACACCTTGCATGACGAGCGGGATGTGGAGCAGCACACGCATTACATCCATTTCAACCCCGTCAAGCATGGGCTTGTGCCGAAGGTGGGTGATTGGCCTCACAGTACCTTTCACCGGTATGTGAAGAACGGCATTTACCCTGCGGATTGGGGCAGAGCCCTAGGTGTGTTGCCTGGCGCCAGAGAATGAAGCGGTTGTAGGTCGGCGGCTTCAGCCCCGACAAATGCATCTGCTCCAACTTGTCGGGGCTAAAGCCGCCGACCTACAAAAACCATCAGTTCAGAACCGTGGCAAATCCGGATGCTTGATCGCCCCCGCCCGCACCAGCATGCGGCCATATTCGGCACAGCGGTTGAGGGTGGGGATCACCTTGCCGGGGTTCAGTAAACTTTGCGGGTCGAAGGCGCGCTTGACGGCGAACATCTGCTCGTTTTCTTCGGCGCTGAACTGCACGCACATGCTGTTGACTTTTTCGATGCCCACGCCGTGCTCGCCTGTGACGGTGCCACCCATGGCCACGCTGGTTTCCAAGATGTCAGCGCCAAACAGTTCGCAGCGGCGCAGCTGGTCGGCATCGTTCGCATCAAACAAGATCAGCGGGTGCAGGTTGCCGTCGCCCGCATGGAACACGTTCAGGCAACGCAACGCGTATTTGGTCTCCATCTCACTGATGGCTTGCAGGATGTCGGCCAGGCGCTTGCGCGGGATGGTCGAGTCCATGCACATGTAGTCGGGGCTGATGCGGCCCGAAGCCGGGAAGGCGTTTTTGCGGCCGCTCCAAAATTTGAGGCGCTGGGCTTCGTCGCGGCTGACCGAAATGGCCGTGGCCCCACAGTCGCGCAGCACCGCGCTCATGCGACCGATTTCCTCTTCGACCTCTTCGGGCGTGCCGTCGCTCTCGCACAGCAAAATCGCAGCCGCGCTCAGGTCGTAGCCTGCATGCACAAAGTCTTCTACGGCAATCGTCATGGGGCCGTCCATCATCTCCAAGCCTGCGGGGATGATGCCTGCCGCAATGACAGCAGCCACCGCGTCGCCCGCTTTGCGCACGTCGTCAAAGCTGGCCATGATGCAGCGCGCCAGTTGCGGTTTGGGCACCAGCTTGACGGTGACTTCGGTCGTCACCGCCAGCATGCCTTCGCTGCCCACCAGCACGGCCAGCAGGTCGTAGCCCGACGTATCCAGCGCATCGCTGCCAAATTCAATCGGGTCACCTTCGACGGTGAAACCGCGCACTTTGAGCACGTTGTGGACCGTCAGTCCGTATTTGAGGCAGTGCACACCACCCGAGTTTTCGGCCACGTTGCCACCAATCGTGCACGCGATTTGGCTAGAGGGGTCGGGCGCGTAGTACAGGCCGTAGGGTGCAGCCGCTTCGCTGATGGCCAGGTTGCGCACGCCGCATTGCACCACCGCCGTGCGGCTCACCGGGTCCACGGTTTTGATGTGGTTGAAACGCGCCATGGACAGCGTCACGCCCATACGGTGCGGCATGGCGCCGCCCGACAGGCCCGTGCCCGCGCCGCGTGCCACCACGGGCACCGCCAAGGCGTGGCAGGCCTTGAGCACGGCTTGCACCTGCGCTTCGGTCTCGGGCAAGGCCACCACCAAAGGCCGCTCGCGGTAGGCGGTCAGGCCGTCGCACTCGTAAGGCGTGGTGTCTTCGGGTGTGTAAAGAATGGCGTCAGCGGGCAGCACCCGGCCCAAGGCCTGCACCACAGCGCGTTGGCGCTCGGCACGCTCAGTGGCGGTCAGTTGCTGTGTTTCGGCGGGGGTATTGGCGCTCATGGCATTCAAAACCTTCAAGTTAGGCCTTAACTGTACGCGCAAGCCCAAGTCGTGGGGCTGAAGAATCTTTGACAGGCTTGTGAAATCAGGCCAAGGCTTTTTTGAGCCAGTCGGCAAAGGTGACGCACTCCCAGCGCTCCATGGTGCCGGTGCGCCAGCACAGGTAATGGGCGTGCGGGCTGGGCACGCTGCGCTCGAACAGGCGCACGAGTTGCCCGCTTTCGAGCCAGGGCGCACCGAGTTTGGTGCGGATCAGGCCCACGCCCAAGCCTTGGGCAGCAGCGTCGCACATCAGCCCAATGTCGTTGAACGATGAACCATCGGTGGGTTCGGGCCAGTCGAGGTCATGCGCTGCAAACCAGGTGCGCCAGGGTTCCAACGGGCTGCGCAAGAGGGACACACCTTGCAGGTCTTCGGCACTGGCAAAGGGGCCGTTTTCTCGCAGCCAAGCGGGCGATGCCAAGGGGGTCACATCGTCCTTGGCCAAGCACACGTGCTCCACATCCGAGTAGCGACCGGTGCCAAAACGCACCGTCAGGTCGGCGTCTTCGGCCACCACGTCCAACAAGGGAATGCTCACTTGCAGCGTGATGTCGATTTCGGGGTAGGCGTCCAAAAAGTGTTTGAGCCTGGGCATCAACACCGAGCGCGCAAAAGTGGGCGTGACGGCCAAGCGCAGCTTGCGACGGCCCGGGGTATTGCTGGCGCTGGGAAAACGCTGCAGCGACACCAAGCCCTCACGCACATGGGCCAGGTATTCGTTGCCTTCTGTGGTGAGGGAAAAATCGGCCCGACCAAACAGCTTGGTGCCAATGATTTGCTCCAACTGCTTGACCCGGTGGCTCACGGCGCTAGGCGTCACGCACAGCTCTTCAGCCGCCTGCGTCACGCTGCGCAATCGCGCCAGCGCCTCAAAGGTCAAAAGACACTGGATGGGCGGGATGCGTGAGGTGGCGGACATGGTCAATCAGTTGGGGACCGAGCTGAAGATCTGTCCCGCAAAAACATTTATTTGAAGATCACAGTTTTGTGGCCGTTGATCAGCACGCGGTGCTCGCTGTGCCACTTCACGGCGCGGGCCAGCACCTGGCTTTCGGTGTCGCGGCCTTGGGCCGTGAGGTCTTCCACGGTTTTGCTGTGGTCCACGCGGGCCACATCTTGCTCGATGATCGGGCCTTCGTCCAGATCGGCTGTCACGTAGTGGGCGGTGGCACCGATCAGCTTCACACCCCGGTCGTGGGCTTGGTAGTAGGGCTTGGCCCCTTTGAAGCTGGGCAAAAAGCTGTGGTGGATATTGATGGCGCGGCCGGCCAGCTTGCGACACAGGTCGTCGCTCAAAATTTGCATGTAGCGCGCCAGCACCACCAGCTCGGCGCCTTCGGCCTGGATGATCTCGTACTGCTTCGCTTCAGCCTGTGCCTTGTTGTCCTTGGTCACCGGGATGTGGTGGAAGGGCACGTTGTAGCTGGCCGCCAGTTGGTAGAACTCACGGTGGTTGCTGACGATGGCACGGATGTCGAGCGGCAGCAAGCCACTTTTCCAGCGGAACAGCAGGTCATTCAGGCAATGGCCTTCCTTGCTGACCATCAGCACGGTGCGCATGGGCTGGGACGTGGCGTGCAGGTCCCATTGCATGTCAAAAGTCTGGGCAAACTGGCCCCACTGTGCATTCAGTGTCTCGCCATCGGCTTGAGTGCAGGCGAACTGCACGCGCATGAAAAACAGGCCCGTGTCGTGGTCGTTGTATTGCGCCGCTTCTTCAATATTGCCCCCACGCTCCAGCAAAAAGCCCGACACAGCATGCACGATGCCAGTGCGGTCGGGGCAGGAAAGGGTCAGGATGTAGGTGGTGGTCATGGGGCAAGAGCAGGAAAAACAAGGTCTGCAGCCTGTGCACCAAGCATCGCGGGCTTGGCTGTGGTTCAGACGCTTATTGTAAAGACCCCTTCTTTTGCAACAGGCAAGCTGTCACACCCGCGCGCTTGCCCGTCAATTTGCCCATTAAACTGAATGTGTTCACCGACACAAAGGAGTAAGAACCGTGGCCCATACCGACTTCAACATGGACAACCAGTGGTTGCCCTTCACGCCCAACCGCACCTTCAAGCAAGACCCGCGCGTGTTCGTGGGCGCAGAAGGCATGCACTTCACCACCCACGATGGCAAAAAAGTCATCGACGGCATCTCTAGCCTCTGGTGCGTGGGCGCAGGCCACAACCGCAAGCCCATCAACGAAGCCATCAAGAAGCAGCTGGACACGCTGGACTACGCCACGGCTTTTCAGGCCAGCAACGACAAGGCTTTCAAAGCCGCGCAGATGATCGCCGAGATGGCGCCGGGCGACCTGAACAAGGTGCTGTTTTGCAACTCCGGCTCGGAAGCTGCCGACACGGCCTTGAAAGTGGCGCTGGCCTACCACCGCGCCCGTGGCGAAGGCCACCGCAACGTCTTCATCGGCCGCGAAAAGGCTTACCACGGCGTCAACTTCGGTGGGATGAGCGTGGGTGGCCTGCCGGCCAACCGCAAGGTGTATGGCTCGCAGCTGCTGCCGCGTGTGGACCACATGCGCTTCATCCACGACCCGGTGAACCATGCCTACATCCACCACGAGGAGCCCGTGTGGGCCGAAGACCCGTTGCTGGAGCTGGAAAACCGCATCCTGGTGCTGCACGACCCGAGCAACGTGGCGGCGGTGATCGTCGAGCCCATTTCGGGCAGCGCGGGCTGGTACCTGCCACCCAAGGGCTATGTGAAACGCTTGCGCGAGATTTGCGACAAGCACGGCATCTTGCTGATCTTTGACGAGGTCATCACCGGCTTTGGCCGCTTGGGCGTGAACTTTGGCGCTGATTTTTATGGCGTGGT
>CANGZO010000033.1 GCA_947458305.1 Comamonadaceae bacterium | reverse complement strand
TCGACACCCCGATGTGGTCAAGCGACTGAACGATTTGGGCGCAGAGGGCGTTGGCTCAACACCCGCCGAGCAAGATGCGATGCTGCGGCGTCAAATGGACCAATTCCGCGCCATCATCCGCGAAATGCGTTTGGAGTAAGTTGGCACAGCCTGGCAACCTCGCCCCCATCTCAGGCGCGGTTGCCTTGCGTCAACCACCACACCAGCAACTCTGAGCAGTCCTTGCCATCCAATCCGCTTTGCGCAGCGGATTCAAACTGTTGCAAAGCGAGTGAGGTCAAGGGCATGCTGCGTTGTACCGTTTGACCTTGGTCCAGCATCGCTTGCATGTCTTTGCGCATCGTTGCCACGTTCACGGTGATTTGATCGCTTTTTTTCTCCGTCAAGGTTTTGGCGATCATCGCGCCTCGGACTTTGAGCATGTTGGGCCCACCCGAAGAATCCGACAAGATGTCGATCACTCGCTGAGGGTCCAAGCCCAAGGGTTCCACCAAGGACAGCGCCTCACCCAATGTTTGCCAATACACCATCAAAGGCAGGTTGACGGCCAACTTCATGGTCGCGCCTGATCCGTGTGGCCCAACATGCTCCACCCGGCGGCAAATGACGTCCAGCAAAGCGCGCACGGCTTGCAAGTCCTGCTCGGCACCCCCCACAAATCCAAGCAGCTTGCCTTCTTTGGCTGGCCCCACACTGCCGCCGACAGGACACTCCAAAAAGCGAGCCTCCAGTGCTTGAACCCGCCGCGCCATTTCTTGGGGTTTGGCAGGTCGCACGGTACTCATGTCAATGAAGGTTTTGTCCACCACACGGCCAGCCAAAAGGCCTGTTTCAGAGCCATACACCTCGTCCAAAGCCGCCTCGTTGGTCAACAGGGTGATCACCACATCCACCGACTCTGCCAAAGCCTTAGGCGATTGCGCCCACTGGGCGCCAGCGGCCAACAAAGGCTGCGCCCGCTCTGCCGTGCGGTTCCAGACCGTCAGGTCATGGCCCAAAGAGAGCAACCTCGAGCCCACGGCAGCACCCATTTTTCCAATCCCTGCAATACCTACTTTCATACTTGTCTCCATCGGTGGGTAAAAAGTCGATTCTCGAGCCGTTTTTCACTGCTGTGTGAATGAAACGTCCTTGACCTTGGACAGGTGGTTGCGCTAAAAATTTTGGCACCCGTGCTACCCAAGCCCACTGGCCATTTACAAACCACACTTTCTTGCTCATGATTTGACACCTTTGGTTTTAAATTAACAGGTCAGCATGGACGCAGCAACAGCACGCCAAAAAACCGCTTCAACGACAGAAGATGCCCCAGTGGTGACTCTGGTGCAACAACTGCTGGAACAGGCTGTGGCGCTCAAGGCATCGGACCTGCATTTCGAACCCTATGAGCACCAATACCGGGTGCGCATGCGTATCGATGGAGAGCTGCGCGAAATGGCCTCACCTCACATGGCTTTGAAAGACCGGCTGGCCTCGCGAATCAAAGTGATGTCGCGCCTGGACATCGCTGAAAAACGCTTGCCGCAAGACGGTCGCATGAAACTGAATTTGGCGGATGGCCGGGAGTTGGACTTGCGGGTCAGCACTTTGCCCACGCTCTTTGGTGAAAAACTGGTCGTCAGGGTGCTGGACTCGGCTCAGGCCCAACTGGACCTGCAGCGCTTGGGCTACGAGCCCGAAGACCTGGAGCGTCTGCTGACAGCGATCAGGGCCCCGCACGGCTTGGTGCTGGTGACCGGCCCTACAGGCTCAGGCAAAACACAATCTCTGTACGCCTGCCTCAGCCTGCTCAACACCCCCGAAGTGAATATTGCCACCGTGGAAGACCCGTGCGAGATCCAACTCGCCGGCATCAACCAAGTCAATGTCCAAGACAAACCGGGCTTGACTTTTGCTGTGGCTTTGCGGGCGTTTTTGCGACAAGATCCCGACATTTTGATGGTGGGCGAAGTGCGTGATTTGGAGACCGCGAACATCGCCATCCAAGCGGCGCAAACTGGCCATTTGGTGCTGTCCACCTTGCACACCAACGATGCGCCCGCCACCTTGGTGCGTTTGCGCAACATGGGCACCGCGCCCTACAACATCGCCGCCAGCGTGAGTCTGGTGACGGCGCAGCGCTTGGTGCGCTGCCTGTGTCGCCATTGCAAACAGGCCAGCCAACTGCCCACAGCCATTTTGCACAAGGCCGGTTGGCCAGAGGCCTTGTGCACCACCGAGACCGTACAGGTTTTTGAGGCGGTCGGTTGCACGCTCTGCCACAAAGGTTTTGCAGGGCGGACAGGCATTTTTCAGGTCATGCCGGTGAGCCCCGTCATGCAAGACTTGGTGTTGCAAGAGGCGAGCATCCAAGACATGGCACAACAGGCACGGCAAGAGGGTGTGCGCAGCTTGCGCATTGCTGGCTTGCGCAAAGTGCTCCAGGGCATCACCTCGCTGGACGAGGTCTTGCTGGCCACACGGGACGGCACATGAAAGCCGCCGGATCTCAAGGTACCGGACCGACTTTTCGCTGGTCGGGTCTAGACCCACAGGGTCGCCCGCAAAGGGGTACGCTCCAAGCCTTGCATGCCGACTTGGCCAGGGCTCAGTTGCGCCGTCAGGGGATACAAAAAGTACAAGTGCAGCGCGTGTGGTGGTCCCAGCCTGACGGCATCAAAAGCAAAGACCTGGCCACCATGACACGGCAGTGGGCAGCCATGCTCAAGGCCGGGGTGCCCGTCGTTCAAGCGCTGTCCATGCTGTGCAAAAGCATGGCCCACAAAAGCTTGGTGCGGGTCATGCAAACGGTTCTGAGTGACGTGGCATCCGGGGTTGCTCTGCACGACGCCTTGGCTCAGCACCCCCGAGTTTTCAGCAGCCTGTTTGTGTACATGGTGCAAGCAGGCGAATCAGCGGGCATCTTGGACGAGATCATGGAGCGCTTGTCACAAACCCTTGAGAAGAACGAAGCTCTGCGCTCCAAAATCCGCTCTGCGCTGATGTACCCCATTGCCGTTTTGCTGGTGGCCACAGGTATTTTGGTGCTGATTTTGATGTGGGTGGTTCCCGTTTTTGAAGACGTGTTTCAGTCCTTGGGAGCGCCATTACCATGGTCCACCCAGGTGGTGGTGAGCCTGAGTGATTCGCTGGTACAAACCTGGCCCGTGGTCCTGGCCATGCTGGCGCTGCCCATCTGGGCGGCACAGCACACGGGGCCAGCGGCCTCCAGCTTGCGCTTGTGGGCCGCACAATGGTTTTTAAGATGGCCAGTTCTGGGGCCGCTTTTGACCACTTCGGTGGTGGCGCGATGGTCACAAACCCTCTCCGCCTTGTTGTCTGCGGGTGTGCCATTGAGCGAAGCGCTAGGGCCAACAGCCCAGGCATGCGATCATCCGGTTTTGGAGCGTGCCACTTTGCAGTTGCAACGGCGGGTGGTGCAGGGGAGCAGTTTGAGCGAAGCCATGGGACAAACAGAACGCTTTCCGGCGATGATCGTGCAATTGTGTGCAACAGGCGAAGAAACCGGCGCTTTGGACACTTTGCTGAGCAGAGCGGGGAGCCTGATGGTCACCGAGCTGGACGACCAAGTCAATGGCCTGACCAGCTTGCTGGAGCCCCTGATCATCGTGGTGCTGGGGGGCTTGATTGGCGCTATTTTGGTGGCCATGTATTTGCCAATTTTCAATTTAGGACAAGTTTTTTGACATGATCGACGGCATCTTGGCACTCGGTTTGGCAGGCTTGCTGGGCCTGGTGGTCGGCAGTTTTCTGAATGTGGTGATCCACCGCCTGCCGCTGATGCTGCAGGCCCAGTGGGACGCCGACACCACGGCCACGCCACCGAATGCTGAGCCCTTTAATTTGGCCGTGCCGCGCTCCCATTGCCCCCACTGCCGTCACCCCTTGAGGTGGCAAGAGAACATCCCTCTTCTGAGCTTCATCGCCTTGCGTGGGCGATGCGCGCACTGCCAAGCACCCATCGCCTGGCGATACCCGGCCATCGAACTGATCGCCGCCGGATTGTTCACCGGGGTTGTGGCGCAGCACGGCTGGGGGTTTGAAGCCATGGCCTGGGCCGGGTTTTCTGCGGCTTTGGTCACACTGGCCGCCATCGATGCCGACACGCGTTTGTTGCCCGATGCCATCACGCAACCCTTGGTCTGGGCCGGCTTGCTGGCTGCCAGTCTGGGGCTTTCAGGAGTTGGCTTGAACGAGGCACTCTGGGGCGCTGCTGCCGGTTACCTGTTTTTGTGGGCTGTCTTTTGGCTGTTCAAGGGCTTGACCGGCAAAGAGGGCATGGGCCAAGGCGACTTCAAATTGCTGGCAGCTCTGGGGGCGTGGTTCGGCTGGCCTGCATTGCTTTCTTTGGTGCTGATCGCATCCTTTATGGGGGTCTTGGGCGGATTGGCTTTGAAATGGCGGGGGCTTTTGTCAGAGAATGGCGAAATGGCTTTTGGGCCCTACCTTGTCCTGGCAGGCCTTTGGGTCATGGCGTTTGGCCCCCTGCCCTGGTTTTTGATCTGATCACTTGACTCAAAGCATGACCCCACGCACTTGGCGAATTGGCCTGACTGGCGGTATTGGCTGCGGCAAAAGCACTGTGGCCGACATGCTCGCAGCCCGGGGCGCGGCCGTGATCGATGCCGATGCGATTTCCCGCAGTCTGACTGCGCCAGGTGGGCGCGCCATGACCGCCATTGCACAAACTTTTGGGCACCAAATGGTCGATGCCCAAGGTGCGATGGACCGCCAAGCCATGCGCGCAACCGTGTTCCAGAATTCCGAAGCCAAAAAACAGCTCGAAGCCATCATCCACCCCTTGGTGAGCCAGATCACGGCCGAGCAAACCCAAGCGGCGCTGCAGGCGGGTAGGCGCGTGCTGGTGTTTGATGTGCCCCTGCTGGTCGAGTCGGGCGAGCGCTGGCGCAAACAGGTGGACCGTGTGATCGTGGTGGACTGCGATGCCGAAACCCAGCGGCAACGGGTGATGGCACGCAGTGGTCTGGCTGCTGAAGAAATTGACCGCATCATGGCCCTGCAAGCCTCCCGTTCTCAGCGCTTGGCCTGCGCCGACACGGTGATCTTGAACCAAGGCTTGAACCTGGTCGAATTGGAGGCCGAAGTGGCCCAAGTGGCTGCTGACTTCGGGCTATGATGGCGGCACTGGAAGACGCCGCGTGATACTGTACGAATACCCTTTTAATGAACGCATCCGCACTTACCTGCGGCTGCAACAGCTGTTCAATCGCCTGGGCCAATTGATGGGCCGCACAGACGCGTTGGATCACCACTTTGCATTGACCACTTTGTTCGAGATCATCGAAGTGGCCACGCGCTCCGAGCTCAAATCCGACGTCTTGAAAGACCTGGAACGACAAAGGCAGCTCTACAACAGCTATCGCGGCAACCCCGCTATCTCCGAGAAGGCCCTGAGCGGTGTCATGGCCCAACTCGACGAACACTTCGATGCGCTCAACCAGGTCTCCGGCAAGATCGGTCAAAGTTTGAGCGACAACGATTTCCTCATGACCTTGCGCAGCCGCGCCGTGATTCCGGGCGGCACCTGCGAATTTGACCTGCCCGCTTATCACGCCTGGCAACACCACAGCGCAGCCAGTCGGGCGCAAGATCTGTCGCAATGGGTCGAACCTTTTGGCCCCTTGGCCCAAGCTGTCAAGCTGCTGCTGCAAATGCTGCGCGAATCCGGCAGCAGCCAAAAGGTCATGGCGACCGCTGGACAGTTGCAACAAAACCTGCCCCAAGGGCGCACCTTTCAACTGCTGCGCCTGAAAATCGACGACACCTTGGGCATCACCCCCGAGATCAGCTGCAACCGCTTGTTGGTGGTGATCCGCATGATGCGCCAGCACAGCGACGGCAAGTTGGTGGCCACCACCGATGACGTGCCGTTTGAGATGACTTTGTGCGCATGAGCGATTCGAACCAGCCTCAACCCGGTTTTGCACCCCGCAAGGTGAGATGCCCTGCCTGCGCGGGCCAAAGCATTTACAGCCCCGCCAACCCCTACCGCCCGTTTTGCAGCGCACGTTGCAAGGGTGTGGACTTGGGGGCGTGGGCCAGCGAAGAGTTCAAACTGCCCGACAACACCCCGCCTGACGAGCCCTTTGGCGATCCGCGCCTGCAGTGAGGTGAAGTTCAGGCGTGCGTCGGCCCGCTGAAGCTGCGCTCTTGCGCCAACCAAGCCAACACAGGCACGGTTCCGGGCAACACAGGCACCACGGCCACGGGCAAAGACTGCCAAGCGTGTGATTGTGCTTCTCTCATCTGCAATTCGCCCTGCCAATCCCACACCTTGCAAAAGTGCAGCCGCACCAAGGCGTGCGGGTAATCGACCATCTGGGTTTTCCACACCTGCGCGGCACCTATGGTGATGCCCAGCTCTTCTTGCAGTTCACGACGCAGCGCTTGCTCAACCGACTCGCCAGCTTCCAGCTTGCCACCGGGGAACTCCCAGTAGCCTGCATACACCTTGCCCTCGGGGCGCGAGGTCAGCAAGAACGCTTCGCCTTGCATCAGCACACCTACCGCCACATCCACCACGGCGCGCTCGCCCTGGCCTGCCGCCAGGTCTTGCCGCTCGCGCTCGCCATCGGCGACCAGCAAGCCTTGGGTCATGCGCGATCCGATTGGCGGCCCATCATGTCGCGGGCAAATTGGTAGGCCACACGGCCACTGCGCGAGCCACGCTCCAAAGCCCAAAGCAGCGCATCGGGGCGTGCAGCCTCGATCTGTGCGGACGTGGCACCCAAAGCGCTGAGCCACTGGCCTGCGATGGTCAGGTACTCGTCTTGTGAGAAGGGGTAGAAACTGATCCACAAACCAAAGCGCTCGGACAACGAAATCTTCTCTTCAACGCCCTCACCCGGATGAACTTCGCCGTCCTCGGTGTGTTTATAGGTGAGGTTCTCGCTCATGTACTCGGGCAGCAGGTGGCGACGGTTGCTGGTGGCGTAGACCAGCACATTGGGGGTCGAGGCCGCCACGGTGCCGTCCAAAATCGATTTGAGCGCCTTGTAGCCCGGTTCACCGTCTTCAAAGCTCAGGTCGTCGCAATAGACCACAAACTTTTCTGGGCGGCCCGCCACCACTTCGATGATGTCAGGCAAGTCGGTCAGGTCTTCCTTGTCCACTTCAATCAAACGCAGGCCTTGCGGCGCGTAGGTGTTCAGGCAGGCCTTGATGAGCGAGGACTTGCCGGTGCCGCGTGCGCCCGTCAGCAGCACGTTGTTGGCCGGGTGGCCGTGCACAAACTGCTCGGTGTTGCGTTGCAGCTTTTCTTTTTGGTCGTCGATTTCCTTGAGGTCAGCCAGCGTCATGGCCGCCACATGGCGCACAGGTTCGAGCACGCCGTGGCCCGACGAGCGCTTGCGGTAACGCCAAGCAATGGCCTGGGTCCAGTCGGGGGCAGACAGGGGTTGGGGTAAGACCGACTCGATGCGGTCCACCAGCTGGCTGACTTTGGCCAGCAGTTGGTCCAAGGCAGAAGATGCAGTAAGGTTCATGAACGGTAATCCGCGTTGATGGTGACGTAGTCGTGGCTCAGGTCGCAGGTCCACACGGTATCGCTGGCGGTGCCCCGGCCCAGGCCCACGCGGACGGTGATCTCGCTGCCCTTCATGACGCGTTGACCATCTTCTTCGCGGTACTCGGCGCGTCGGCCGCCTTGCGAGACCACATGCACATCGTCCAGGTGCAACTCGATCAGGCCCTGGTCCAGGTCGTCAATCCCAGCGTAACCCACAGCCGCCAAAATACGGCCCAGGTTGGCGTCACTGGCAAAGAAAGCGGTTTTGACCAAGGGCGAATGCGCAATGGCATAGGCGACTTGGCGGCACTCTTGGCCCGTGCGGCCGCCTTCGACCTGCACGGTGATGAACTTGGTCGCGCCCTCGCCATCGCGCACGATGGCATGCGCCAGTTGGCGGGCCACTTGCATCAAGCCATGCAGCAAGGCCTGACCCTCAGAACTGTCTAACGAGGTGATGGGCGCGTGACCCGCCTTGTGGGTGGCGATCAGCATGAAGGAATCATTGGTGGAGGTGTCGCCATCGATGGTGATGCGGTTGAACGAACCATCGGCCAGCTGCCTGACCAGCGCGGGCAACAAGGCTGGATCGATGCAGGCATCGGTGGCCACAAAGCCGAGCATGGTCGCCATGTTGGGGCGGATCATGCCCGCCCCCTTGCTGATGCCGGTAATGCTGACGGTCTTGCCGCCCACTTGCACCTGCACGCTGGCCGCTTTGGGCACGGTATCGGTGGTCATGATCCCTTCGGCGGCTTTGGCCCAGTGAGCAGCTTGCGCATCGGCCAGCGCAGCAGGCAGGCCCGCCACGATGCGGCCCACGGGCAGCGGCTCCATGATCACACCCGTGGAGAAAGGCAGCACTTGCGCCGGCGTACAGTGCAGCAAGCTGGCCAAGGCCTCGCAAGTCTGGCGGGCATGGGCCAGGCCTGGGCCCCCCGTGCCCGCGTTCGCATTGCCGGTGTTGATGACCAAGGCGCGCACCGCGCTGCCCGCGGCCAAGTGCTCACGGCAGACTTGCACAGGCGCCGCGCAAAAGCGGTTGCGGGTGAAAACACCCGCCACGCTGGCGCCTTCGTCCAGCAAAAACACCGTGAGGTCTTTGCGGTTGGCTTTGCGCACACCCG
Organism: Comamonadaceae bacterium; assembly: GCA_947458305.1. Classification (GTDB taxonomy): domain Bacteria; phylum Pseudomonadota; class Gammaproteobacteria; order Burkholderiales; family Burkholderiaceae_C; genus Limnohabitans_A. Next base: position 5,100 of record CANGZO010000033.1, on the reverse strand, counting down.
CCTCGGCGATGCCAATGCGCACGCCTGCGATAGGGCTCAGTTGTGAAGGGTCCAGTGGGGGCAAATTCACGGGCATAAACTTCTTTCAGGAAAACACAAGGTATTTCAGTCGGCTCACGGACAAAACGGGCCGAAGCCCGTTTTGCTGGTTCACTGTGTTCAAGCGAGTTTGCCGTGGCAGTGCTTGTACTTTTTACCGCTGCCGCAGGGGCAAGGATCGTTTCGACCCACTGGGCCAAAAGTTTGCGGCGCGCCCACCTGATCGGCTGCCACGGTTTGTGACTGTCCCGTTTCATCAGGGGCGCTGTAGGTCACGTTGCTGATTTTGTCGGCACGCTCTTCGATCGCTTGTGCAGCCTGTTGAATCTGGTCACCCGACTCGATGCGGACGGTCATCAGGGTACGGGTCACTTCGTTCTTGACCCCATCGAGCAACTGACCAAACAGCTCGAAGGCTTCGCGCTTGTATTCTTGCTTGGGTTGCTTTTGCGCATAACCGCGAAGGTGAATGCCTTGGCGCAGGTAATCCAGTGAACTCAGGTGCTCTCGCCAATGGGTGTCGATGCTTTGCAACAAAATCATGCGCTCAAACGAGACAAAACTGTCACCGCCCGCCTGGTCCAACTTGGCTTGGAACTGCGCATGGGCTGCAGTCACCACCATCTCCAAGATATCTTCCTCGGCAATGGCGCTGGATTCTTCAACTTTGGCCTGGAGTTCCAGTTGGATACCCCATTCTTCGGCCAGCACTTTTTCAAGTCCGGGCAAGTCCCACTGTTCTTCCACCGACTCAACGGGCACAAATTGGCGCACCAAATCGGTAAAGCAACCCTCGCGCAAGGCAGAAATCTGGCCGTGCATGTCTTTGGCATCCAGAATGTCGTTGCGCTGCTGGTAAATCACCTTGCGCTGGTCATTCGAAACGTCGTCGTATTCCAGCAACTGTTTGCGGATGTCAAAGTTGCGGGCTTCGACTTTGCGCTGAGCGCTTTCGATGCTGCGTGTCACGATACCCGCCTCGATGGCTTCGCCCTCGGGCATTTTCAAGCGGTCCATGATGGAGCGCACCCGGTCACCCGCAAAGATCCGCATCAAAGGATCGTCCAAGCTCAAATAAAACCGCGATGAACCCGGATCGCCTTGACGACCCGAACGGCCGCGCAGCTGGTTGTCAATACGACGTGACTCGTGGCGCTCGGTGGCAATGATGCGCAATCCGCCCAAGGCCTTGACTTGCTCGTGCACCACTTTCCATTGCTCACGCAGTTCGTTGATGCGCGTTTGACGGGCGACTTCAGGCAAGCTCTCATCGCTTTCGATGGCTTGCACGTCTTTTTCGATGTTGCCACCCAGCACGATGTCGGTGCCGCGACCCGCCATGTTGGTGGCAATCGTGATCATGCCGGGACGACCGGCTTGGGCCACGATGTCGGCCTCGCGGGCGTGTTGCTTGGCGTTGAGCACCTGATGCGGCAACTTGTGCTGGGTCAGCAGCTGGGCAATCAGCTCGGAGTTTTCAATCGAGGTGGTGCCCACCAACACAGGCTGGCCCCGTTCGTGGCATTCACGGATATCGGTAATGGCCGCGTTGTAGCGCTCCTGTGAGGTCTTGTAGACACGGTCCAGTTGGTCTTCACGCTGGCTCTTGCGGTGTGGGGGGATCACCACCGTCTCCAAACCGTAAATTTCCTGGAACTCATACGCCTCTGTGTCGGCCGTTCCCGTCATGCCGCCAATCTTGTTGTACAGGCGGAAATAGTTCTGGAACGTGATGGACGCCATCGTCTGGTTTTCGGCCTGGATCTGCACACCTTCTTTGGCCTCGACAGCCTGATGCAGGCCGTCGCTCCAGCGGCGACCCGTCATCAACCGTCCCGTGAACTCGTCCACGATCACGATCTCGCCCTCTTGCACTACATAGTGCTGGTCTCGGTGGTACAAATGACGCGCACGCAAAGCGGCATTCAAATGGTGCATCAGCGTGATGTTGGCCGGGTCATACAGGCTGGCGCCTTCAGGGATCAAGCCCATCTGCGAGAGCACAGCCTCGGCTTTTTCGTGGCCGTCTTCGGTCAAGAACACCTGATGAGACTTTTCATCGACCGTGAAGTCACCTGGCGTGATGATGCCCTCGCCTGTACGAGGGTCGGCTTCGCCCTCTTGCCTGGTGAGCAAGGGCACCACCTGGTTCATGGCCATGTAAGTGGCCGTGTGGTCCTCTGCTTGCCCACTGATGATCAAGGGCGTGCGGGCCTCATCGATCAAAATCGAATCCACCTCGTCGATGATGGCGAAGTTCAAGGGGCGCTGAACACGGTCACTGGCTTCATAGACCATGTTGTCGCGCAGGTAATCGAACCCGTATTCGTTGTTGGTGCCGTAGGTGATGTCGGCGTTGTAGGCCGCTTGCTTTTCTTCGCGTGGGAGCTGGGGCAAGTTGATGCCCACCGTCAGTCCCAAGAAGTTGTAGAGCTTGCCCATCCATTGGGCATCTCGGCTGGCCAGGTAATCGTTCACGGTGACAACGTGCACCCCTTTGCAAGCGATTGCATTGAGGTAAGCAGGCAGTGTAGAGGTCAAAGTTTTGCCCTCGCCAGTGCGCATCTCGGCGATCTTGCCATTGTGCAAAGCGATACCACCGGCCAACTGCACGTCAAAGTGACGCATCTTCATCACACGCTTGGAACCCTCACGCACCACAGCAAACGCCTCTGGCAACAAGGCGTCCAAACTCTCACCGGCTGCAGCACGGTCTCGAAAGCTTTGGGTCTTGGCTCGCAGCTCTTCGTCGCTCAGGCTTTCCAGGCCAGCCTCCAGGGCATTGATGCGCTCGACGGTTTTACGGTACTGCTTGAGCAACCGGTCATTGCGGCTGCCGAAAATTTTGGTGAGGAATGGGATGGCCATATCAATTTGATCCACCATCAGCACAGGTGCCGAAAGAAAGACCGTCTATCCTGTCTGCTAAAGAGTTACTTGAAAAACGGGTGGCACTGACGCACTGCCATTTCACCCTGCCAAGCCCGCCCAACTGGCTGCCCGGACAATCCAAACATTTTAGCGCTTGGATGTGCATCACCTGAACACTTGTCCACACCGCCCTTGGCCTGCTGGATAATGGCTTGAAACGATTTTTTTATGCAAAGACGTCATCAAGCCATCCCCTTGCAGCAAGCGGCCCAAGAATCTCCCTCCTTGGCCTCACTGATGGATCGTGTGCGTGACTCATCGCTTCGACTACAGGCTGTCAAAAGCCTATTGCCTGCGCCTTTGCGATCCAGTATCCAAGCCGGCCCCTTGGAAGAGGGTTGCTGGTGTCTGCTGGTGGCATCCAATGCGGTTGCAGCCAAGTTGAGGCAGTTGCTGCCCGCTTTGCAGGCCCATTTGATTCAACAAAATTTGGGCGTCCTCTCGATCCGCATCAAAGTGCAGAATCGGTAAAGCTGCAACAAAGCCCCATGAAAAAAGCCCTGAACTTGGAAGATCAGGGCTTGAATGATGGTGCCGCTTGTCGGATTCGAACTGACGACCTACCGCTTACAAGGCGGGTGCTCTACCAACTGAGCTAAAGCGGCACGGGCTGAATTCTAACGTGCTCTTGACCCATCTTTGGGTTGGTGCGTAATTTTTTACTTGATCCGCTTGAGTGCCGGACGAGATGAACCCGATGTCGATGGCGGTGGTGTTTCGTCCTCTCCGTCTGACTGGGCCGAATCTGCGGTATCAACGGCAGACAAAACCGGGGACTCAACGGGCTCATCGCTGACAGGAAAAGCCATGCCTTGGCCATTTTCTCGGGCGTAGATGGCCATCACCCGATGAATGGGGACCATGATCTCCCGCGGCTTGCCACCAAAGCGGGCTTTGAACTCAATGAAGTCATTGCCCAATTTGAGTGAACTGGTGGCATCCATGCTGACATTCAGCACAATTTCACCGCCTTGGACGTATTCGCGCGGCACCTGCACAGAAGCATCGACTTTGACGGCCACATAAGGCGTGAAACCATTTTCAGAGCACCAATCGTACAAAGCACGAATGAGGTATGGCCTCGTCGATGGCAGTTCCGTAGTGCTGATCATGCTGGTTCCTTCGCCTGCATTGTTGAACTGTCCAAGTTCACATCACTTGCGCATGACCTTTTCCGAAGGTGTCAGCGCTTCGATATAGGCTGGGCGTGAAAAAATGCGCTCTGCGTACTTCAGCAAAGGCGCGGCATTTTTGCTCAACTCGATGCCGTAGTAATCCAAACGCCACAACAAGGGTGCGATCGCGACATCGAGCATCGAGAAGTTATCGCCCAGCATGAACTTGTTCTTCAGGAAGACAGGTGCCAACTGGGTCAGGCGATCGCGGATGTGTGAACGGGCTTTCTCCAGGGCCTTGTCATTGCCCTTGAGCGAGCGGTTTTCCAAGGTCAACACGTGTGCGAACAGCTCTTTCTCAAAATTGAGCAAGAAAAGTCGAACCCGTGCGCGGTCAACCGGGTCACCAGGCATCAGCTGGGGGTGAGGAAAGCGCTCATCGATGTACTCGTTGATGATGTTCGACTCGTACAAAATCAGGTCACGCTCGACCAAGATAGGCACTTGCCCGTAAGGATTCATCACATTGATGTCCTCGGGCTTGTTGTACAAGTCCACATCACGGATTTCGAAATCCATGCCTTTTTCGAACAGCACAAAGCGGCAGCGGTGAGAAAAAGGGCAAGTGGTTCCGGAATAAAGCACCATCATGGTGGAGGCTCCTCAAAAAATCAAAAAGAGTGGGAGGCCCAAAAGCCTGCCACTCCAAAGGACCCGGCTCAATCGCCGGGTGAAAGCTCATTTACTTGACGTCTTTCCAGTAGGCCGCATTCAAGCGCCAAGCAATGAAAGTGAAGAAGGACAAAAAGATCAGAACCCACACGCCGATCTGCACGCGTTGATTCTGAGCTGGCTCAGCCATCCACTGCATGTAACCAACCAAGTCACCAATGGCTTGATCGTATTCCAGTGGGGTCATCGTGCCAGGCTTGACCGTCTTCCAACCTTTGAAAATCTGGACTTTTTGTCCTTTTTCATCTCTTTCTTCAAAGACAGGCTCACGCTCGCCTTGAAG
>CANGZO010000032.1 GCA_947458305.1 Comamonadaceae bacterium | reverse complement strand
TGGGTATCAACGGATTCGGCCGCATTGGCCGCCTGGCCCTGCGCGCTGCGCTCAAACACGGCTACGACGACATCCAGATCGTCGGCATCAACGACCCCAAGCCTGCCGATTATTTGGCCTACATGCTTAAGTACGACAGCGTGCACGGTCGCTTTGACGGTACGGTGGACTTCACCGAAGACACCCTGATCGTCAATGGCAAAAAGATCAAGCTCTCGCACGAGCGCGACGCACACCACCTCAAGTGGGGCGCGATGGGCGTGCACACCGTGCTCGAATGCACCGGCCACTACCTGACCGAGCCCACCAGCCAGATGCACATCGCCGCTGGCGCCAAGAAGGTCGTCATCTCGGCCCCGTCCAAAGACAGCATTCCCATGTTCGTTTATGGCGTGAACCACAAAAAATACGCCGGCGAAGCCATCATCTCCAACGCGTCATGCACCACCAACTGCCTGGCCCCCGTGGTCAAGGTGCTGCACGACAAGTGGGGCATCAAGCGCGGTCTGATGACCACGGTGCACGCCGCCACCGCCAGCCAAATGACCGTGGACGGTTCGTCGCGCAAAGACTGGCGCGGCGGCCGTGGCATCCTCGAAAACATCATCCCCAGCAGCACGGGCGCGGCCAAAGCAGTGGGCGTCGTGATCCCCGAGATCAAGGGCAAGATCACTGGCATGGCTTTCCGCGTGCCCACGTCGGACGTGTCGGTGATTGACCTGACCGTAGAGCTGAACAGCGACGCCAGCTATGCCGACATTTGCGCCGAAATGAAGGCGCAAAGCGAAGGCGCCCTCAAAGGCGTGCTGGGCTATACCGACGAAAAAGTCGTCTCCACCGATTTCCGTGGCGAGCCCTGCGCCAGCGTGTTCGACGCGACCGCCGGCATTGCGCTGGACAAGACCTTCGTGAAGATCGTAGCCTGGTACGACAACGAGTGGGGCTATGCCAAGCAGTGCCTGGAGATGGTGCGGGTCGTTAACAAGAAGAAGTGACCGGTGGCAGGTGGTGCCTGCGGCAGACTCAGCTGCCGCTGCCCCGCCAGGGCTCAGAGGCGCTTCGCTTTGCCACATCGCCCAGGCGGAGCAACGGCATCTGAGTCATGGTGTTCACGGACAAAGCGCCTTCGGGCGCTTTTCCTTTGGATTCACAACCCAAGTGACATCAAGGCCTTGAAGCCCGAATCCAATCCGCCGCCTTCTCCGCCATCATGATCGTCGGCGCATTGGTGTTGCCGCTCACGATGCGCGGCATGACGGACGCGTCGACCACGCGCAGGCCGGGTACGCCGTGTACGCGCAGTTGCGCATCCACCACCGCCATGTTGTCTTGGCCCATGCGGCAGGTGCCTACCGGGTGGTAGACCGTGTCAGCGTTTTGGCGAATCCAGTTTTCGAGTTGTTCGTCGGTGCGGGCATTGGCAGATGCCGCCCACTCTTTGCCATATGCGGCCAAAGCGGGCTGGGCCAGAATTTTTTGGGCTTGGCGCACGCCGTCGCGCAAGCGCTGCAGGTCACGCGGGTCGCTCAAAAACTGCGGGTCGATGAGTGGGGCGCTGTTCGGATCGCGGTCGGTCAATTGCAACCGGCCACGGCTGTCGGGTTGCAACAAGCACACATGCAAAGAGTAACCATGCCCCAGCGTCAATTGGCGGCCATGGTCGACCAATTTGGCCACCACAAAGTGCAGCTGAATGTCCGGGTGCGCTTCTTCAGGTCGGCTTTTGTAAAACGCACCGCCTTCTGCGAAGTTGGTGGTCAATCGCCCGGTACGGTGTTTCCGCCATGCCCACATGGCCTGAAGGGTGTGCCAGATGCCTTTGGGTGACACGCCGATCAAATCGGTGTGCCCCGGTGCATCGGCCACCAGCACCGCGTCGGGGTGGTCGTGCAGGTTTTCGCCCACGCCGGGTAAGTCGCGCAGCACCTCGATGCCCAGGCTTTGCAGATGCGCGGCCGGCCCAATGCCTGAGCGCATGAGGATGGCAGGCGACTGGAAAGCGCCGGCGCTCAAAATGATTTCGCGCCGGGCGGTCACGGTCTGCGCTTGACGGTCCTGCAAGGCGTGCACCTGCCGCGCCACGCCATCCACCAAGCCAATGCGGTCCACCGTGACGCCCGTCATCACATGCAAATTAGGTCGGCTCAAGTTGGGCGTGAGGTAAGCCTTGGCCGCACTGAAGCGCTCGCCCGCCCGCTGCGTGACCTGGTACATGCCCACGCCTTCTTGTGTGGGGCCGTTGAAGTCGGTGTTGTGCGCCAAACCTGCTTGTATGCCAGCCTCGACAAAGCGCTTGGAAAACACATTGGGACTTTGCAGGTCGGCCACGTTCAAAGGGCCGTTTTGGGCATGCCACTCATTGTGGATGCGCTCGTTGTGTTCGGCCTTGAGAAAGTAGGGGAAGACCTCGGCCCATGACCAACCCGTGCAACCCATCTGCACCCAAGTGTCGTAGTCGACCTGTTGGCCTCGGATGTAAGCCATCGCATTGGTCGAGCTGGAGCCGCCCAAAGTACGGCCACGCGGCTGAAAACCGATGCGGCCGTTCAAGCCGGGTTGCGGCACGGTGTTCAAGCCTTGCGAGACGATTTCGGTGCGGGCCATGAGCGCGATGCCCGCAGGGCAATGGATCAAGGCACTGGTGTCGGGCGGCCCGGCCTCGAGCAGGGCCACTTGCACGTTTGGGTCCTCGCTCAAACGGGCTGCCAGCACACACCCGGCCGAGCCACCGCCCACGATCACGTAGTCAAATTCCATGAAACACTTCCCCCAATGCTTTGTGCGTCCAATGTAAGGGCTCCAGCGTGCCTTAGCCTGTCTTGTGTGCATCAGGGTTTTTCCCAGAAAACCCCTCGCCATGGCGACATCTCGTTGGCCCCAACACCCCTCACAATGGCACCAAATTAGGAGACAAGTTATGCGGACCGTCCTTGAGTTTGTTGGCCCTGAATGCCTCAGCAGGCATCAGCCGTGAACAATCCAAGCACTCCACTCGACGAGGCTTGGCAAGACAAGCGCTGGTTGTGGCTGCTGAGCCCGTCGATACCCCTGACATTCACAGGCTCCTTGTTGGCCTTCGTCTGGACAGGGCAATGGTGGTGCATGCTGCTGGCCCCACTCATCATCCATGTGTTGTTGCCCGTGTTTGACCGCGTGTTTGGCGAAGACTTCAGCAACCCGCCCGAATCGGCGGTGGCGCAACTCGATGTCGATGTGTTTTACCGCGCCATGGTTTGGGCCTATGTGCCTGTGCAGCTGATCGGCACGGTCTTGGGCGCTTGGATCGCGGTCACTCAGTCGCTGCCATGGTGGGGCTATGCCGCCTTGGTATTGACGGTGGGGGCCATCAACGGCATTGGCATTGGCACCGCGCATGAGTTGGGCCACAAAAAAGAGGCCTTGGACCGGTGGCTGTCCAAGATTGCTTTGGCGCCCAGTGCATATGGCCACTTTTTTGTCGAACACAACCGGGGCCACCACAAACGCGTGGCCACACCCGAAGACCCAGCGAGCGCACGCATGGGCGAAAGCTTTTGGGCCTTTTTGCCGCGATCGGTCTGGGGCAGCCTGCAATCGGCTTGGGCGCTGGAGCAAGAGCGTTTGGACAAACAAGGCATGAAGGTTTGGCACCCCCAAAACCACAACCTGCAGGCCTGGGGCATGACGCTGGTTTTGTTTGGCGCACTTGTGGTGTGGCTGGGCTGGGTGGTACTGCCCTTTTTGGTGGTGCAGGCGGTGTACGCGGCCTCGATGCTGGAGGTGGTGAACTATGTGGAGCACTACGGTTTGCTGAGACAAAAAGACAGAGCTGGGCGCTATGTGCGCTGCGAGCCCGAGCATTCCTGGAACAGCAACCACCTGGTGGGCAACTTGTTGCTCTACCAGCTGCAAAGACACTCTGACCACCACGCGCATCCGAGCCGACGATACCAAGCGCTGCGGCATTTCGAGTCCGCCCCGCAACTGCCCGCAGGCTACGCCACCATGATCTCGGTGGCCTATTGCCCGCCTCTGTGGTTTACGTGGATGGACCACCGCGTGATGGCGCACTATGGCGGAAATTTGAACCTGGCCAATGTCCAGCCATCAGCTCGGCAACAACTCATTCGGCGCTGGGTCTGAACGCTTTGACAGCGCGTGACCTGGGCCTCAACTTTCCACAAACGCCAACACCGCCTCCAGCATCCGCCGCACATGCGGTTGCACGCCCGCCGCCACCTCGGGCAAATAGTCAAATGGCCAGCTTTCCTGCATGTAGCTGCACTGCGTCATTTCCAGCTGCACCGCGTGCACGCCTTGCGCCGGGTTGCCGTATTGGCGGGTGATGTGCCCGCCTTTGAAGCGGCCGTTGAGCACGGCGGTGTAGGGCGCGGCGGCCCGGCCAATGGCCAGCAGTTGCTCGGCCAGCACAGGGCTGCAGCTGGCCCCGTTGGCCGTGCCCAGGTTCAGGTCGGGCAGTTGGCCGTCAAAAAATCGCGGCAGCACCGAGCGGATGGAGTGCGCGTCCCACAGCGCCGCCACGCCATGCACCTCGCGCAGCCGCGCCAACTCTTGCGCCAACTGCGCGTGGTAAGGCTGCCAGATGGCTTCGCGCCGCTCGGCAACTTCGGCGTCATCCGGTACATCGGCCGGGTCGCGGTACAGCGGCTGGTCGTCAAACAAGTCCACCGGACACAAACCCGTGACGCTTTGTCCCGGGTACAGACTGCTGCCGTCAGGTGGGCGGTTCAGGTCGATCACAAAACGCGAATGCGTGGCCACCAGCACCGAGGCACCCAGCGCGTCGGCGAAGTCGTACAAGCGCTCCAAATGCCAATCGGTGTCGGGCACGCGCTGGGCTTCGTCGGTGAGGCGACTGGCCAACGCAGGCGGCACATGCGTGCCCACATGCGGCATCGAGATCAACAAAGGGCGTGTGCCTTGGCGAAAGAGGAAAGGGGGTTCGGTGGTTTGAAACGTCATGGGTCAGGGCCATTTGATCGATTGAAAAGCACGTCTTGGCGTGGCATCACGCACTCAGCGGCGCAGCAAAACGATGTTTCGATACCCCAGCCGGATCAAGCCCTGGTCTTGGAAGTGCCGCAGCTGTTGGTTGACGCGCTGACGTGATGCGGAGGCGGCTTGGGCCAGGTCGGACTGGCTCACACGCAGCATCACGCCGTCGGGCACGGCCACGCTGTTGAACTTGGCAATGCGCTCCAACGTGGCCCACACGCGTTGCTCCAGGCTGTGCATGCTTTGATCGGCCAGCGTGTCCAGCAGCTGGTTGATGCGCAGGCCCAGGATGCGCAGCAAATCCACAGCCACGGCAGGGTCGCGGTTGATCAGGTCAATCAGACGCACGCGCTCGATGTGCAGCACCTGAGTCGGGCCGACGACCACCAGATCAGCCGGGTACGTGGTTTCGGCAAACACCGAGCTCAAGCCCGAAATTTCGCCAGGCAGCATCCAGCGCAGCAAGTGCTCTTCGCCTTCAGGTGTGGTCACGCTGACCCGCAAGCGCCCCTTGACCAGAAGCAAGGCCGCCGAGGTGGATTGGCCTCGGCTGAGCACCACTTGCCCTTCGGTCCATTGGCGCAACACGCCCACGCTGTGCAAGGCTTTGGCGGAGCGGGCTGTCAATGCGGCGTTCTCGGCCCAAACCTTGGTGAACACGTCGGCATCGAGCGCTTTGTAAGCCGGCTGGCGCACTGTGCGCTGCTTGGCATTGAAAGGACGGTTGATCGGCAAAGTCATGGTGTCTTTCATTTTGAGGCAAAGAGTTTTTTGAGTGCTTTCCCCTAAATTGTCACATCAGAAACAATTTGCCGAATGTTCGCGGATTCAAATCTACCTCGCCGAGCTTGACGGTGATCAAGTCAAAGAACCACATTGGAGACGACATGAAATTTTCTGCCCCTGCATTTGTACGCACCACCCTGGGTGCCATCGCTCTGACACTGGGCGCCAGCGCCATGGCGCAATCCGTTGTGCGATTTCAGGACTATCCCGGCACCGGCAATTTGATGGTGCGCGTGGCCCAAGAACAAGGCTTTTGCCAGCAAGCCGGTATTCGCTGCGAACTGCGAACCATCGGGGGCGGTCCGCTAGGCATGCAGACCATGCTGGCCGGCGACATCGAGGTGTATTTTGGCCCGACCGAAGTAGCGGTTGCAGCCGTGGCTCGCAAGGCGCCCATCACCATCATTGGTGCAGGCTTCACCGATCCGGTGTTTTTCATGGCTGCGGGTGCAAACACCGAGCTGGCCACCGAAAAAGAAGGCTATCCCGGCGTGGTCAAGTCCTTCAAGGGCAAGAAAATTGGCGTGACCCAGCGTGGCTCGGGCGCCGAATTCCAAGTCATCGACATGCTCGCAGATGCGGGTCTGACCGCGAACGACGTGACCTTTGTGGCCGTGGGTGCGCCAGACACCGCCTTTCCAGCGCTCACCCGTGGCCAGGTCGATCTGATCATGACCTTCTCGCCCACCGATGGCATGTGCGAAGTGCTCAAGGCCTGCCGTGTGGTGGTAGACCCGCGCAAAGGCCAAGGCCCCAAGAGCCTGCTGGCCACACGTGGCGGATCCGGCACCATGGCAGTGAAGACCGAATGGGCAGCGGCCAATCCGCAAACGGTGGCCGCCATCCGCAGAACGCTGGACTTGTCAGAGGCTTTCATTGCCAACCCAGCCAACTTCGGACGCACACTGGAAATCTTGCGCAAGACTTTTGCCATGCAATTGCCCAATGCCGATCAAATTGCCGAGGTGACCTTGCGCAACACCATCAGCAACTTCAAGGCCCGTGGAAATGTGCCGGCCATTCAAGCGGTGGCCAATGCCATGAGCGAAAACAAGCTCTTGCCCGCCAGAGTGGACATGGCCCCCGCAGTCTTGCCCTGAACGCGCGCAACTGCGAACTCTCCAGGGAGCATTCATGATCGACGCACAGCGCATCGACCTGAGCTTTGACGGCACCAACTTGGTGCTGCAGGGTGTGGACCTGCATGTCAAGGCTGGGGAGTTTGTCGCGCTCGCAGGGCCCAGCGGCTGTGGCAAAACCACCTTGCTCAACCTCTGCGCGGGCTTGGTCGACTTGCCTGCAGGTCAACGTCTGATGGTGGCGGGCGAACAGCCAGCGCTGGGCAGCCACAACGTGGCTTACATGTTGGCCCGCGACAGCTTGTTTCCCTGGCTCAATGCGCTGGACAACGCCGCCTTTGGCCTGAAAGTTCGGGGCGTACCCATTGCGGATGCCCGTGAACGGGCCGCCTTGATGCTCAAGCAGGTCGGGCTCGGCGGGTCTGAGTACCGACTGCCCAAAGCCCTGTCCCACGGCATGCGCCAACGCGTGGCGCTGGCACGCACCTTTGCCATGCCATCGCCCCTGCTGCTGATGGACGAGCCCTTTGGGGCGCTGGACGCGCAAACCAAGCTGCAGCTGCAAGACCTGTTGTTGCAGTTGTGCCAAGAAGGCAACCGCACGGTGCTGTTTGTGACACACGACTTGTCTGAAGCTGTTGCACTGGCCGACCGGGTGATGGTGATGTCCTCGCGTCCCGGGCGGATCGTGGCCGATGTGAAGGTGCCGCTGGCGCGTCCGCGCTCTATCCGCGAGCTGCAGACGAGCGATGACTTCCACCACACCTATGCCCAAGTCTGGAAACATCTCGAAGAAGGGTGGGTGCACCATGAGGGGTGAAACACTGCGAACACTGTCACTGCATGCGCTGTTCCTGTGCGTGGTTTTGGGACTGTGGGAGTGGGCCGCACGAATCGGGTGGGTAGATCCGAGTTTCATGGGCAGCCCGCTCGGCATCATCCAGTTCACGCTGGACAACCTGACCAACGCCCGCCTGTGGGGCGATCTGGGCTACACCCTGTTGGCCGTGTTCGCGTCTTTCGCCATGGGCTCGGTCGCCGCCATGATCACCGGCCTGGCTTTTGTCACTTGGCCCAAGTTCGAGGCCTTTTGCGACCCCTACATTTCAGCCTTCAATGTGCTGCCGCGCATTGCATTGGTGCCGCTCTTCATTTTGTGGTTTGGTTTGGGCATCGGCTCCAAGATCGCTCTGGGGGTTTCGCTCACGTTCTTCATCGTGCTGTCGAGCACGGTGGCCGGTATTCGGGGCGTCAGCCAAGACCATGTGACCCTCACCCGCACCCTGGGTGCCAGCAGTCGGCAGATGTTTTTTTCAGTCACATTGCCGGGCGCTGTTCCGGTGCTTTTCTCAGGATTGCGCCTCGGTGTGATTTACGCCTTGCTGGGCGTAGTGGGCGCAGAGGTCATTGCTTCCGAGCGTGGTCTCGGGCAACAACTGGCTTATCTGGGATCCACATTCAACGTCAACGGCGTCTGGTCGCTGCTGTTTGATCTGGCGCTCATCGGCGTGCTGATCATGAAGCTGATGAACTGGATCGAACGCCGCCTGCTGCACTGGCAATGAAGCCTGCGAGCAAAAACCACATCAAGGAGATCAAAAAATGAAGTACCGTCACATCCAGGTGGACCCCATGACGCCCACCATCGGCGGCATGATCAGCGGCGTTGACCTGAACAACACCCGATCTGAAGACGTTTACGAAGAGATCAAGCAAGCGCTGTGGCAATACGGCGTGGTGTTTTTCCGCAAGCAGGCCTTGAAGCCCGAGGCTTACATTCGCTTGGGTGCGAATTTCGGCGAGATGGAACAACATGAGTTTTTCCCGCACATCGAAGGTCATCCACAAATCCAGTTGATCTCGCACCAAGGCAACGATGCACCAGAGACCGACCGTTGGCACACCGACGTGACCTTCCGCAAAAAGCCCAACATGGTCTCCATCTTGCGCATCACCGACTTGCCGCCTTCTGGGGGTGACACCATGTGGATGCACGCAGGCGCGGCCTACGATGCGCTCAACCCCGGCCTGCAGACCATGCTGGAAGGCCTACAGGCCGACCACGACCTGCCTTGGCATTTCCGCCGCATCAATGCCAACGAACGCCTGGCACAACGGGCGTCCGCCAAGAGCGGCATGATGGTGCTGGCCAGTCAGCAAGAGTGCAAGATGATCGAAAACACGCCCACGATGACCCATCCGGCGGTGATCACGCACCCCTATAACGGCCGCAAGATTTTGTTCGTCAACTCGATCTGGACCAAGCGCTTGCTGGGCATGCACATGGACTTGTCTGAGGCGGTGCTGAACATGCTCTACGAATGGGTCAAAAAGCCCGAGTTCATGGTGCGCTTCCGTTGGGAAAAAGATTCGGTGGCCATGTGGGACAACTGTGCCACGCAGCACTACGCGGTGTTCGACTACGCGCCGCACTATCGCGCAGGCCAACGCATGACCTGCGGCAGCTTTGTGCCCACCCTCAACCCCGGCGCAGCCCCTGCAGGTGGTCAGCCCTCGGTGATGCGCCAGTTACTCGACACCACCCGCATGCAAGCGGCCAGCCCGCGTGAGCAGCAGGCTGTGGAAGCCATCTTCAGCGCGCTGGAAAACGTGGACCTGAACGCCGTGGCCAATGCCGCGCAGCGCCGTTGAACCCGGACTGTTCTCCACCATGAGTTCAAGCAACCCCATCGACCTGGCCGACCACGACCTGGCCGCCTTGCAGGAAGCCCGCGACTTGCTGGGCCGTGCACGGCAAGCCGCTGCCACGCTGGCGCTTTGGACGCCCGAAGAAGCCAAGCGTGTGGCCAAAGAAGTGGCTGCCGCCTTGCTGCCGCGTGCCGAGTTTTATGCCGAGTGGGCCGTGCGCGAAAGCCGCATCGGCAAAGTGGCCGACAAGATCGCCAAGAACCAGATCGCTTGCACGCTGACGCCGACCGCTTGGGACAAGGTCGCTCTGGGTGGTGTGCGCCGCAACGATGCGCTGCGCATCGTCGAGATCGGCCGGCCCGCTGGTGTGGTGGTGGGCTTGTCCAACTCCACCTCGCCCGTGGCCACCATCATGTTCAAGGCTATTCTTTGCCTGATGACGCGCAACGCGCTGGTCATCTCGCCGCACCCGGTGGCGCTGGGCTGCTGCACCGCCGTGACGCAGGAGTTGCAAGCCGCCATCGAAAAAGCCGGTGGCCCGGCCCATGCGCTGCAAATCCTGACCCGCCCCACGGTCGAGGCCACGGGCGCGCTGATGCGTGACGCCCGCACCGACGTGATTTTGGCCACCGGTGGCACGCCCATGGTGCGTGCGGCCTATGGCTCGGGCAACCCCGCCATTGGCGTGGGCTCGGGCAATGTGCCGATTTATGTGGATGCCAGTGCCGACCTCGATGCGGTGGCGCAGACCGTCGTTGCTGACAAGAACTTCGACCATGGCAGCCCCTGCCAGGCCCCCTCGGTGCTCTTGTTGCACGCGGCCATCGCCGGGCCGATGCAGCAAGCCCTGGCCCGCCAGGGTGCGCATGTGTGCA
Source organism: Comamonadaceae bacterium (assembly GCA_947458305.1). Classification (GTDB taxonomy): domain Bacteria; phylum Pseudomonadota; class Gammaproteobacteria; order Burkholderiales; family Burkholderiaceae_C; genus Limnohabitans_A. The sequence goes on along the minus strand of CANGZO010000032.1, from coordinate 3,383 downwards.
CCGAAGAAGAAGTGCAAAAAATCCAGAACCACGCCTTCCCCGGAGGCAAGTTCAATGGCAAGGTGGTCGGTCGCCCCGCGTTTGAGATCGCGCAGGCCGCTGGCGTGCAGGTGGCACGCGACTGCCAGGCTTTGGTCTGTCCTATCGTCAACCCGCAAGCTGGCCATGTGATGCTCAAGGAAAAGCTCTCGCCGATTTTGGGCTGCGTGGTGGTGCAAGACGTTGACCAGGGCATTGGCGTGGCGCGGCTCATGCTGCAGCACAGCGGCGCAGGCCACACCACCGGCATCCACTCGGCATCGGCCGAACAGGCGGTGTACTGGGGCGCGGCCCTCGACTATTACCGCGTGGTCGTCAACGGCTCCACCGTGCACGACAGCACCGGTGGCAACACCGGCTTGCCTTACACCTTCACCATTGGCACGGGTTACGCGGGCAAAAGCTCGGTGGACTGCAACGTCGGCCCCGAGCTGCTGGTCAACTGGAAACGCGTGGCCTTTCCGCTGCCGGGTGGCTGGGCCGGGGCCATGGCTTCGGGTGCGGCCACTGCGACCGGTGCCTCGCCTTCGCAACTGTCCACCCTCACGCCTGAACTTCAGGCCACCGTCCTGCGCATCGTGCAGGAAGAACTCGAACACCTTCGCTGAAAGCCCTTCATGTCCACTTTGCGCAGCTATATTTTTCTGGACCGCTTGCAGCCACAGCTGATGTGCTTGCTGGGGTCGACGGCCCGTGGCTTTTTGCCACGCCACAACGACGCCGCCATGGTGATCGAAGTCGCACCCGGCATGGACATCGAGTGGCTGACCGACATTGCCTTGAAGCACGACGACGTGAAGCCCGGCAACCTGGTGGTTGAGCGACAGTTCGGTTACCTGGAGTTCCACGGCCAGTCTTCTTCGTCCGTCAAGTCGGCAGGTGCCGCTGTTCTCGACGCCATGGGCGTGAGCGAGAAGAGCGTGCTCAAGCCCGAAATTTTGGCCTCCAAAGTGATTGACCGGGTCGACGGTTACCACGCCTTTTTGATCAACCGCAGCAAGGCCGGCAGCATGCTCTTGCCCGGTGAATCGCTCTACATCATGGAGATGACCACGTCTTCGTATGCGCTGCTGGTGGCCAACGAGGCTGAGAAAGCCGCCAACGTGAAGCTGATCGACTGCCGCTTCATGGGCCCGGCTGGGCGGCTGTATTTGTCGGGCACCGCATCCGATGTGCGCACGGCAGCGGCCGTGGCCGAGGCGGTGATCCGCGATGCCGGAGGTGCGACATGAGTGCAGACGCTTTGCGCGAACAAATTCGGGCGCAGGTGCGCACGGCTTTGGTTGCCAAAGCCACGGGTGCAGACTCATCGGTTGCATCGGTGTCTGCTTTGATGCAGCGCTTTGAAGCCGGTTATGCAGCCGCGAATGCCGAAGCCATCGTGGCTTGCTTTGCCCCCGACGTGGTGTGGGCCTTACCCGACTCGCGGGTGCTCAATGGCCGTGCAGCGTGCCTGGCGTTTTTGAAGGAACGCTTTGCCAGCCCCACAGGTCCCAAGTTCTCGGATTCGCACATGAGCGTGCTGGGCCAGACCGTGGTGCAAAACTACAAGGTGAGCGTGGCCATGCCCGGTGGCCAGTCTGCCACGCTGGACGGCACCGATGTGTACCAAATCCGCGATGGCCTGATCGCCCGCAAAGACGCTTACTGGAAGCAGATCGGCGCGCCCAAACAGGCCACTACGGCTCAAGCAGCTGCGCCGCAGGGCGTGGTGGTGCCTTTGCGCGTGGGCACGGCCGCGCACGCCGCCGCCCTGACCGATCTGTTCAAGCGCCTGGCCGCCAGCCCGGCACTGCTGCAAGCGGCGCAATCGGGTTTGTTGCGTTTTGACATGCGTGTGGACGAGGCTGCTGTCAAGGCTGTCGCCGCAGGTGCAGCCACACCCACGCCCGCCACTGCGGCACCACCCCCAACTGCACCCGCTGGCACAACGGCCATGGCCGCCACCACGGCCATCGACCCGGCCGCCTGCTGTTCGTCCTGCAAGGCGGGCAAAGCCTGTGATTGCAAGGGCGACACCTGTGAGCTGCACGATCACCCAGCCGAAGACGTCCCCGAACTCAAGGGCGTGATTGGCGAGAAATTACTCAAAACCCTGCCGCCGAGCGTGAAAAACGTTCGGCTGCACCCCAAGGCGGTCATGACCCCTTTGGGCAAAGAAGCCCTGCGCAAGCGCGGCATCACCATTGACCGAGGAAGCAAACCATGAAAACAGGAACCGTGATCGGCCGCATTGTGGCCAGCAAACGCCTGCCCGAGTTGCCCGCTGGGGCTTTGCTGGAGGTGCAACTGGACTACCCCAAAGACGTGGTCGTCTGCTACGACCCCATGGGCTGCGGCATTGGCGAGCGCGTGATGATCACCATCGGCGCACCCGCTGCCTGGTGGTTCGCCCCGGCCCACCCGCGTGTAGTGGCCGACGCGCTCATCATCGCCTCGCTCGACAACTACGACACCCCTACACCCATGCGTTGAGCACAACGACTTTTTTCCCCTCACCCCTTTCTTCAACCCTTTCTTTTTTAACCCCTCAAGGAGACTCACATGTCACAAGCTATCGGAATGATCGAAACCAAAGGTTATGTTGCTGCTTTCGCTGCCGCTGACGCCATGGTCAAAGCCGCCAACGTCAACATCGTTGGCAAAAAAGAAGTCGGTGGCGGCCTGGTCGCCATCATCGTCTCGGGCGATGTGGGTGCCGTCAAAGCCGCCACAGAAGCCGGTGCTGAAGCCGCAGGCGCGATCGGTGAAGTGGTGTCCTGCCACGTCATCCCACGTCCACACGCTGACGTGCAAAAAGCCTTTGACGGCAAGTGATCACTGGCAGCCTTTAATAAGGAGGCCGCATGGCCACAACCAAAAAAGCCGCAGCGCCCGCCAAGCCGGCCGCTGAGCTTCGGGTTTACCTGACGCTCACCGACCTGCAGCCCCAGTTCTCCTCGTGGATGAGTTCGCCTCTGGGCGCACGCGGCTATGTGGCGATGCAAGGCACCAATGCGCTGCTGGTCGAGATCGCCCCAGGCCTTTCCATCCAGCGCGTGATCGACTTGGCCCTCAAGGCCGAGCCAACGCTCGAGCCAGGCATTCTGGCCGTGGAGCGGCAGTTCGGCGTGCTGGAGTTGCACAGCAACGACCGCGCAGCGCTGCAGCGAGCAGGCCAGGTCATCCTGCAATGGATGGGCGCGAAGGCCCAAGACCAGCTGCGCCCGCACCTGCTGTACAGCGACATTCTGGACAACGTGACCGATCAGCACGCCGTGTTGATGAACCGCACGCGCCAAGCCAGCATGGTGCTGCCAGGCCAGAACATGCTGCTCATGGAAGTGGCCCCGGCCCTGTTCGGT
>CANGZO010000031.1 GCA_947458305.1 Comamonadaceae bacterium | reverse complement strand
GTAGAAACTGGCCGCCACCAGCAAGATGAGAATGGTGCATGACACGCTGCCGGTTTCGTGCAGAACCTGCCAAAACTTTCCTTTGCCCAGCGACCTTCGCATCAAGGCAATGACCAGGGCACCAAAGGCACCCACACCACCGGCTTCGGTGGGTGTGAAAAAGCCGCCGTATAGGCCCCCCAACACCAAGGCCACCAGCGCAGCAATGGGCACCAATTTGCTGAACATTTGCAGCCCGGTCAGGGTGACTTGAATCTGGCGTCCCCGCAGCAACTGAGATTGCTGTTGAGGGTCAAAGACCTGGCCCGGCGTGAATCGCGCCATCAGCATGATCATCACGGCGAAGACGATGGCCAGCAAGAAGCCTGGAATGACGCCGGCCACAAACAATTTGCCAATCGATTGTTCGGCCAACACGCCGTAAATGATCATCAGCAGGCTAGGGGGGATCATCATCCCCAACACAGAGCTGCCGGCCACGGTGCCGGTGGCAAATGTGGTGCGATAACCGTGTTTGACCATTTCGGGAACGGCCACCCGGGTGAACACCGCAGCCGACGCGATGGAGACCCCCGTGACCGCTGCGAACACCGTGTTGGCGGCCACAGTGGCCACACCGAGACCGCCTTGGAGCTTGCGAAGCAAGACTTCTGCGACCGTGAACGTGTCCTTGCCGACGTTGGAAATGCTCACCAGCAGCCCCATCAGCACAAACAGCGGAATGGTCGCAAACACATAGTCGGCCACGCCGTTGTAGGCCGACATGTAAAACAATTTGATGGCCATGTCGAGGTTGTCTCGCACCAGCCAGACGCCAGCAAAGCCGACCGCCAGCAATGCCACACCAATGTGTATGCCAAGCAGTACCAAAATGACCAGCATGCCAATGAGCAAGCCGCCCATGCCTAAATCGCTCATGCGCCACCTCCCAAGGGGTCGTCAGCAGGACTTGTCGATCCTGGTTGTTTCAAGATGCCGGGGATGCTCATCAAGTAGCACAAGGCACCCACTGCAGAGCCTGCAACGAGCAGGCCACGGAAGGGCCAGGCCGGGACGCTGTAGACACCCTGCACGCCGTAGAACTCGTTGCTGGTCCACGAGTTACTGAATTCGGACCCACCAATCCAGGCCAAGGCCGCAAACAAGCCAGCACCCACCAGGGCGTTGAAGACATTGAGTACCACGACACCTTTTGCTGAGCGCTTGCCGATCAGGTTGAGCAAAAAATCACTGCGCGTCATCCGGTTGCTGCAAACGGCAGCGGCCAGTTGAAGGAAAACAATGGCGCTGACCGAGCGAGAAGAGAACTCAGCCACCCCGGTGATGGGGCTGTCCAAAAAATCGCGACCGATCACATCCGCAACCACCAGAGCCATGATCAGGAAAATCCAGACCGTTCCAACGGATGCCAGCAGATTGGCTGGAAATTCCAAGGGGTGCCGTTGTGAGGCGGTTTTTTCTGTTTGGGGATCGTCATGCAAGATGGGCTCCTCGTGTGGATGAGCAAATGGACTGCAGGGCCTTCAATTGGAGGCCCTGCAGCCATCAACACGGTCAAATGGGGGTCAGCGGGCTGCTTTGTCCCAGTCGCGCAGGGGCTTCACACCGCGAGCGCGCAATTCGTCAAAGTAAGCGCGGAGCACGGACTTGCCCGCATCGCCCGTGGTCTGCAACCATGGGGTGACGATGTCGGGCAGGCCGTTGATCCACTTGGCACGCTCAGCGGCTGGAAGATCGGACACCTGCAGGCCGGCAGCGCGCATGGTTTCCATGGCCTTCACCGCGGAGTTGGTCACATGCTTGCCGTGGGCGACCGATGTGGCCTTGCCAGCCTTGACGAAGGCTTCCTGAACTTCCTTGGGCAATTTGTCAAAGAAGCTTTTGTTGGCTGCAACGCTACCGAAGTACATGGCACCCACATCCACGCGTGTCAAATGCTTGGCCACTTCGTAGACACGGGCAGGACCGATGCCGCTGGCAAAACTCAGGGCGCCTTGGGTCACACCCGTTTGAATGTTGGTGTAGTAAGTGGTCAAGGCGCCTTCAACCGGCGTGGCACCGGTGTCGCGCATCCAGTTGGCCGAGGTGCCCGGCGCATGGATCTTCTTGTTTTGCAACGACGCCATGTTGGTCACAGGGAAGTTGGCATAAATGTCATAGGTGTCGGTGATGAGCGACGACAGAGGCACCATGTTCTGTGCCGTCCAGCTGGCCTTGAGCGCGGGGTGCGTGTCGTTGAGCTTGTCGAAAATGCTGATCAGCAATTCGTGGTTGGTGGTGGCAAACGGCGTGAAATAGGTGACATTCTGCAAAGGCATGGCAGAGTTTTCCCAGACGGTGCCGACCATGCCCACGTCCACAATGCCGTCCTTCACGGCAGTGCGTGTCTCAGAGAATTTGTAAAGCGTTCCACCGTAATTTTCACGCCAACGCACTTCAAACTTACCCCCGCCTTCTTTGAGCAGCCGGTCTACTTCGGGCTGGAACACCTCTTTCATGGCGTAGGCCCAGATGTTGGTGGTCGGATGGCTTGCACCGATGTTGACGTTGATGCGCTGTTGGGCGACTGCAGTGCTGGCAGCAGTTGCGCAACCGAGCGCGATCAACCCGGAAAGGGCCAACTTGTTGAGTTTCATGCGTTCTCCTTTTGGTTGAATAGCGGCAGTCCATTGCCGCGCTGTAAGTGCCGCAACCGGTAAGCTGCAGCGGGGTGAAAAATCTTCATGGATTGCGCTTTCTTGTGCCGCCAAGCTTCTTAGAGGCTGCCGCAATTGGGGCCTGGCCGAACAACGTCTGACTGGCGATCAGATAGCCCAGCACGCGGTCATGGACAAGTGAATGGCTGAAACGTTCGGGGGCTTGGTCGTTGGCCACACCTTGGCCGTAAATCCAGCGCCGCATCGCGATGTAAAAAAAACCGCCGTGCAATCCCATCAGCAGTTCCAACTCACGTTCGCTGGCTTTGGCCCGACTCGTCACGCCGCGAAAGCGTCTTGTCTCTCGAATCAGGCGAGGGAACAGTCGTTGGCGAAGAAGCGAAAAGAACCGGTCGGTGATGTCGTGATCGGAAAGGCCCGAGAACACCAAGATACGGGTGAACTCGCGGTTCAACGCTGAGTTGATGTAATCGTCGTAAAAGCCGGTGAGTTTTTCTTCAGGCGTTTTCTTGGGGTCATCCAGCAAGGCTTCCCAATCTGGGTTCCAGCGGCCTTCGAAAACCTCCAGGTACACCCGGTCGATCAAGGCTTGTTTGGTGGGGAAATAATGGTACAGAAGGGCGTGTGTCACACCGATGCTGCGGCCCAAATCTCGCAGCTGTGCGCCGAATCCGTTCTGCGCAAAAAAGCCAATGGCCCCGTCCAAAATTTGTCGTTCACGCTCGGCAACACCCAACCGCCGCCGCATTCGGGGAGGCTCGGACGCTAACCCAGCAGCGGGGTCAAGCGCCCGATCAGGGTTTGTCTGTATGGGCATGCTATTTACCGTATGGTCAATTTGGAATAGGATTATTGAACGCATGGTAAACAAAGCAACCCCGTGAAAACCCCAAAGATCACCCCATGGAATTGACAGGCGATGTTGTAATTAACGCGGCTCGAGCGCGTGTTTGGATGGCACTGAATGATCCAGCTGTCCTGACAGCCTGCATTCCCGGTTGTGAGGCTGTGGAGCAGGTCGGGCCTCTTGAAAAGACCGCTCGCATGATGGTCAAGGTGGGGCCGGTTCGTGCCAAGTTCAGCGGCCGCATTTTGATGACCGACGTGATCGAGGCCGAAAGTTGCGCCATGACTTTTGAAGGGTCTGGTGGTGCAGCGGGTATGGCCCGAGGTCGCTCTCAAGTCGAACTCAGCGATGAGGGCGAGAACACACGCTTGCATTACACCGTTCAGGCTTCGGTGGCGGGCAAGCTGGGCTTGGTCGGGGGGCGCATGATCGATGGGGCCGCCAAGCAGATGGCGGATCAGTTTTTCAATGCTTTCCAGTCGCACCTTGCGCCGCCCCAACCGGATGACGGCAATTTCCCGACAGAGTCACAGACGCCTGAAGTGGCCCATGTGAGCCCATTGGCCGCCCATACCCAAAGCGCAGATTTGCCCTTGTCGGGAGCGGCTGTTGCGCAGCCGCCAACCAGCCAATTGCCAAACGACATGGAGTGGTTGCGTGTGAAATGGTTTGCCTTGGGGGTATTGGCCACGGCCGTTGGCGTGTGGCTCGGCGCTCAGCTCTGAGGCGGGCCTTGTTTGCCCGATATTGAACTCAAAAACTGGAAGATCCACCGTGAAATCAGCTGCATTTGATTACGTCAAGCCCGCCGCGATGGCAGAGCTCTTCGAGTTGCTTCAAACCCACGGGGATGACGCCCGAATTTTGGCGGGAGGACAGACGCTGTTGGCCACGCTGAACATGCGATTGTCCGAACCGAAACTGGTGATTGACATCACGGGCCTGAATGAGCTGCGGGGTATTCGCCAAGAGGGTGATCGCCTCTACATTGGCGCACTGACCACGCACACCGACATTGAAAACAGCGTCCTGGTCAGCCAGCACGCCCCGATGCTGGCCATGGCGGCACCTCACATTGCCCACCGAGCGATTCGCAACTCGGGCACCTGGGGCGGCTCGATTGCCTATGGCGACCCTGCGGCTGAATGGCCGTGCTGCCTTTGCGCCATGGATGGGCAGATTCACCTGCAAAGCCCCAAGGGCCTTCGCAAGATCTCGGCCACTGATTTTTTCGTAGACCTCTATACGACAGCCCTCGGTCCTGATGAAGTCGTCGTCGGGGCCGATGTGCCTCTGGCGGGTCAGGCGGATTGGTTTGCTTTCGATGAACTGGCAAGGCGTCACGGCGATTACGCGGTGGCAGGTCTGGCTGTGGCTGCCAGCTTCCAGGGCACGGTGGCCCAGCGTGTGAATTTGGCTTTCCTCGGTATTGGTGCGATCCCTTGGCGTGCACGCCGAACCGAAGCCCTTCTTGTGGGCAAGACGCTGGACTCGGCCACGGTGGAGATTGCGGTGGCCTCACTCAAGGCCGAGCTCGACCCCCTTCCAGACTTGACCCACAGCCCAGAAACCAAACGGCATTTGGCCACTGTACTGGCGCGGCGTTTGCTATCGGCTGCATACGCCAGCCGCAGCGCGATCGCTGCCTGATCCATTTCGGGAGAAACTCATGACATCTCTTCAAACATTGCACGTTGAAGTCAATGGTCAAGCGCAAGTGCGCAGCGTGGCACCACGCCAGCACCTGGTGGACTTCATCCGAAACGAACTGGGCCTCAAAGGCTCACATCTGGGTTGCGAACACGGTGTTTGTGGCGCATGCACCGTCGAGGTGGATGGGCGCATCGTGCGCGGATGTCTGACCTTGGCCGTTCAAACCCAAGGCGGCAAGGTCCGCACGATCGAAGGCCTCAGTGCCGATGGTGATGTGCGCGACCTGCAAGACGCTTTCGTCAGGAACAACGCCTTGCAGTGCGGGTTTTGCACACCGGGTATGGTGATGGCCGCCAAGGAGTTGCTGGAAGCCAAACCCGACGCGACCCGGGAAGAAGTGCGTGAGTGGATGAGTGGCAACTATTGCCGCTGCACCGGCTACCACGCCATTGTCGATGCCATTTGCGAAACCCTGGCCGAGCGCGCCAAGAACGCGTCCAGCCGTCCTTCCGAAAAGGTGAGCGCATGAACACCACGACACAGACCACATTGGACCAAGCGGGGCCCGAAGTGCAGGACCCCCCCAAAGTCGGCCACGAAGAAAAGCCTTTGCATGCCTTGACCGAGGACCCCCGCTACATTGGACAAAGCGTTGAACGCCCCAGTGCCCGCAAATTGGTACAAGGTCAGGGCACCTACATCGACGACATTGAACTGCCCCGAATGGCCCATGTCGTGTACTGGCGTAGCCCCGTCGCGCATTGCAAGATCACCCACATTGATGCCGCTGCTGCGCGCAGCATGCCCGGGGTGATTCTGGTGGCTGACGGCCATGACCTGGCCAAAATATGCAAGCCATGGGTGGCAGTTTTGGGCCATCTGGCGGGCATGAAATCGGCGCCGCAGTATCCGCTGGCTTTGGACCGTGCCTGCTGGCAGGGTGAGCCGGTGGTGGCCATCGTTGCAGAAACGCGTGAGCAAGCCGAGGACGCGCTGCAGCTCATCCACGTGGAGATCGAACAATTGCCAGCGGTGGTGGACATGGAGACCGCTCTCGACCCTTCAACGCCACTCATCCATCCGGAGCTGGGCGACAACCTGTGTTTTACCCGCAAGCTGAATGTGGGCCAGGTTGACGAGGCTTTTGCCAATGCCGATGCAGTGGTTGAGACCACTTTTGAATTTGGGCGACACACGGGCGTCACCTTGGAGCCCCGTTGCCAGATTGCCGACTGGAATGTTGCCGATCAGAAGCTCACCGTGTACCACTCATTCCAGGCACCGCACATGATGCAGGACCTGTACGCCAGGCAGTTTGACTTGCCTGAACACGCGGTGCGGGTGATTTGCAAGGACGTGGGCGGCTCGTTCGGCATCAAGGTGCATGCTTATCCAGATGACTTTGCCACGGTGGCTTTGTCGATGATGTGCCGACGCCCGGTCAAGTTTGTGGCCGATCGCATGGAGAGTTTCACCAGCGACATTCACGCGCGTCATCACCTCGTCAAGGCGCGCATTGCCGCCAACAAGAGCGGAGAGATCCTGGCTTTCGAGATGAATGACCTGACCGGCATTGGTCCGTACTCGATGTTCCCACGCACCAGCGCGATTGAGGGCAATCAGGTGGTCAATTTGGTGGGTGGCCCCTACAAACACGCCAACTACCGTGCGCACTTGGACGTGGTGTTTCAGAACAAGACACCCACTTGCCAGTACCGCGGGGTGGGCCACCCTATTGCCTGTGCCGTGACCGAAGGATTGGTCGACCAAGCAGCGCGGGCCATTGGCATGGACCCGCTGGAGTTTCGCAAGAAGAACGTGATTCCCGACGACGCTTATCCGACCACAGGGGCCAGCGGTATCAAGCTCGAAGTCTTGTCGCATGAGGCCTGCCTGAGCAAGATCGAGAAGATGATGGATTACCCACGTCTCAAAGCGGAAATTGCCCAGCTGCGTGAGCAAGGCATTTACCGCGGCATTGGCTTTGCGACCTTGATTGAGCTCACAAACCCGAGTGCGGCCTTTTATGGGGTGGGTGGTGCGCGCATTGCGTCTCAGGACGGCTGCACCATTCGTCTGGACCCCTCGGGCGCCATCAGTGTCAGCGTGAGTGTGGGCGAACAGGGCCAAGGCAATGACGGCATTTACCGACAGATTTCGGCGGATGGTGTCGGCGTTGATCTTGAAAAAGTGCGACTCATCATGAGCGACACCGATGTCACGCCCTATGGCGGAGGCACATGGGCCTCGCGCGGTGCGGGTGTTGGGGGTGAGGCGGTTTTGCTGGCCTCCCAAGCACTGCGCGCCAACATCCTCAAATTGGCCGCTGTCATCCTCAAGCGCAGCGAGGCTGAACTGACCGTGCGCCGTGGCCATGTGGTGGACGCCCAGACGCTGGAGTCGGTGCTGGACTTTGCCGAACTCGGCCGCATTGCCTACTTCCGTTCGGATCTTTTACCCAATGACTTCACGCCGGAGCTGATGGTGACGCGCCACTATGCCCAGCGCGACTACCCCTTTATCTTCACCAATGGTGTGCAGGCCTCTTATGTTGAAGTGGACCCGGACACCGGTTTTGTGAAGCTGCTCAAACACTGGGCGGTCGAGGATTGCGGCCGCGTACTCAACCCCAAACTTGTGGACGAGCAAATTCGGGGAGCCATTGTTCAAGGCATCGGTGGCGCGCTTTTTGAAGAGTGCCTGTACGACGATGAAGGGCTCATGCGCAACGCCAACATGGCCGATTACCTGGTGCCCATGAGCGGTGAAATGCCCGACATCGAGGTGGCGCACGTGCAGACACCCACGCGCTCGAGCCAGCTTGGCGCCAAAGGCGCAGGCGAGGCAGGCACTGCGGGCGCGCCTGCTGCGGTCATGAATGCCATCAACGATGCGTTGGCGCCGTTCAAAGCGGAGCTCTGGTCGCAACCGATCACGCCAGAGAAAGTACTGCGCGCCTTGGGTCGGGTGGCCTGAGCGAGCATCTGCGCGATCGGTACGGGGTTCTTTTGAAAGAGCCCCTTATCGGTTGACGTTCACCACCACCCGCCCGCGCACCTGACCCGCCAGGATCTGTGCGCCCAGGGCGATGGCATCGGCCAGCCCCACTTCGCGGGTCATGCGTTCCAGTTCTTCAGTGTCCAGGTCTTGGGCCAAACGCGCCCACGCCGCTTCACGCACCGCACGCGGGGCCATCACGCTGTCGATGCCCGCCAGTGTCACGCCGCGCAAGATGAAGGGCGCCACGCTGGATGGAAAGTCCATGCCTTGCGCCAGGCCGCAGGCCGTGACCACGCCGCCATATTTCGTGCTGGCGCAGGCGTTGGCCAGGGTGTGGCTGCCCACGGTGTCGACCACGCCCGCCCAGCGCTCTTTGGTCAGCGGCTTGCCGGGGGCCGACAGTTCGGCCCGGTCCATCACGTCGGCCGCGCCCAGCTGGCGCAGGTAGTCGGCTTCTTGCAGGCGGCCGGTGCTGGCCACCACGCGATAGCCCAGCTTGGCCAGCAGCGCAATGGCCACGCTGCCCACGCCGCCGCCTGCGCCCGTGACCAAAATGTCGCCCTTGTCAGGTGTGACGCCGTGCTTTTGCAGCGCCATCACGCACAGCATGGCGGTGTAACCGGCGGTGCCAATGGCCATGGCCTGGCGCGGGGTGAAAGCGGCAGGCAACTTGACCAGCCAGTCGCCTTTCATGCGCGCTTTTTGCGCCAAGCCGCCGCTGTGGCTCTCGCCCACGCCCCAGCCGTTGAGCACCACTTGGTCGCCCGCTTTGAACAGCGGGTGCTGGCTTTCGGTCACGGTGCCCGACAGGTCAATGCCGGGGGTGAGCGGAAATTTGCGCACCACGGGCGATTTGCCGGTGATGGCCAAGCCGTCCTTGTAGTTGATGGTGGAGTAGTCCACCTGCACCGTCACATCGCCTTCGGGCAGGGCGCTGTCATCGAGCGTCTTCAAGGTGCAGCGGTAACCGGCGTCGTCTTTTTCAATTTGCAGGGCTTGGTAAGTCATCGGGGTCTTTCAATCAAAGGGGTGAATGGTCATTTGTAGGAGCCCACCCCGTGGGCGATGGTTTTCAGGGGGGTGTTACGCCCAATCGCCCACGGGGTGGGCTCCTACAAGAAGATTGCATGGTGTACAGGCTTCATTTGCGGTTGACCAACACAATGCCCACGGCCACCAGTGCCAGTGACAGCACAAGCGTCAATGTCACGGCTTCGCCCAGCCAGAGCATGCCAAACAACAAGGCGAACAGCGGGGTGAGGAAGACAAAGGCCGAAATCTTGGTGGCCGGGTAATGGCCCAGCATCCACATCCAGGCCAAGTAGCTGGCGAAGGCACCGACCACGGTTTGCACCACGACCGAGCCGATGGCAAAGCGGCTCCAGGGGTTGTCCCAGGGTTCGCCCATCCCGTGCGACAGCAGGCCCAGCACGACGGTGCTCACGGCCAGTTGGTAAAACAGCAGTTTTTCGGCCGAAATACGCGTGAGATGGGTGGCCCGGATGGCCACGGTGGTCAGCCCCCACAAGGCCCCGGCCGCCAGGCCCATCAGATCGCCTGTGGCATCGCCACTGCCAAAGCCTTCGCGCAGGGCGAACACCACAGCCGCAAAAGCGCAAACCATGCCCAGCCATTGCACCGGGCTCAGCCGTTCGGTGCGGATGAACAAAGGCAGCAGCGCCGCCACCCAAAAGGGCGAGGTGTACAAAAACACCGTCAGGCGTGATGCCGAGGTGTGCTGCAGTCCCAGGTAGATGAAAGCAAATTCGACCGCAAACAGGCTGCCCGCTAGCAGGCCCGGCCACAGGCTGCCGTCGCGCTCAAACAGGCGCACCCCACGCCACCAGCACCACAGCCACAGCAGCAGCGTGGCTCCCAAGCCGCGCACAGCCGACACAAACACCGGGGGCAGTTCGGCCACGGTGATTTTCACCATGACCTGTTGAAACCCCCAAAACAGGCAGCACACCAACAAAATCCCGACCGCCAGGGCGTCCAGGTGGTCTTTGCGGGGTCGGGTCGATGTGCTCATGCCGCCGATTGTGCCGTCAGCTGCCCGCAACGCCTGTCCCCCGCGATGCGTCCGGTTTTCCCGATAACAAGGGACAATCGATCCCCAACCATGCCCCAAGCCCTGTGAAAACATTGCCCACCCCCAACCGCTCAGGTGCAGCGTGGTCGCGCCGCGACATGCACCGGATGGCCTTGGCAGCAGCTTTGGCGCCTTGGGTGGCGCCCTGCGTGCAAGCCCAAAGCGCGCCGCCGCGTTGGCGGGTTTTTCCTTTCAGTCTGGGCGTGGCCAGTGGCCAACCGCAGCCGGGCAGCGTGGTGCTTTGGACCCGACTGCGCATCGACGAAGCCGATGCCGCTCGGCGAGAGCAAGCGGTCGAGGTGGTGTGCGAATTGTTCGCCGATGAAGCCTTGCGTCAACCCCTGCGTCAGTGGCGCTTGAGCGCCGATGCCAGCCGGGGCCACAGCTTGCACGTGCTGGCCGACAACCTGCAGCCGGGCCGGCATTATTGGTACCGATTTGCCAGTGGCAACGCGGTCAGCCCTGTGGGGCGTACGCGCACCAGCCCGGCTTTGAACGAGGCCGTGCGGCGCCTGCGCTTGGGCCTGGCGTCTTGTCAGCATTACGAACAAGGCCACTATGCGGCGCACCGCCACATGGCCGCGCAGGACTTGGACTTGGTGCTGTTTGTGGGCGACTACATCTACGAGAGCAGCAACAAGAACTTCAAGATCCGCGCCCACGAAAGCGGCATGCCGTTTTCCTTGGCCGAATACCGTGCACGCCACGCGCATTACAAGTCTGACCCCGATCTTCAGGCTTGCCATGCCGCCCACCCATGGCTCATGACCTGGGATGACCACGAGGTGGTCAACGACTATGCCAACGATCTGGACCGGAACTTCACCGACCCTACCGTGTTCTTGCAGCGCCGGGCAGCGGCCTACCAAGCTTACTTTGAGCACATGCCCCTGCGCCTGGGGCCCGACCCGCAGCAACCCAGCCAGATGCGCATCCACGACCGCATGGCTTGGGGCACGCTGGCCGACTTGTGGACTTTGGATTGCCGCCAGTACCGCGACCACCATGCTTGCCCCGACTTGATGCGTGGCGGGGGCCGTGTGGTGATGGGCTGTGACGCCCTGAACGACCCGTCGCGCAGCATGTTGGGGCTGCCTCAAGAGCAGTGGCTCACGGCGGGGCTGACGCAGAGCCAGCGGCGCTGGAAATTGTTGGCGCAATCGACCTTGATGGCCACCAGCGGCTTTCAGACCCCCTTGGGCCGCAGCGCTTTTACCGACGGCTGGGACGGTTACCCGCAAGCCCGGACGCGACTGCTGCAGACGATCGCGGATGCGCGCCTGAGCGATGTGGTCATGCTGGGGGGCGATGTGCATGCCAATGTGGCGGCCCAGCTGCGCGTGCAGCCGGGGGATGAGCGCTCGCCCGTGGTGGCCAGCGAGTTGGTGACCACCTCGGTGTCGACCCGTGGCATGTCGTCCAAAGTCATGGCGCAGATTCAGCGGGACAACCCGGACATTCGGCATGCCCGCTCTGACGAACGGGGGTATACCTTGATCGACATTCGGCCTGAACGCTTGGATGCGCAGTTCATGACCACGCCACACCCCGCAGGGCCCCAAGCGGCATTGGGCGTGCAAGGGCGCTGGACCGTACGCCAAGGCATTGCAGGCGTGTTGCCCGACGCTTGAATGACCTGCCCGTATACAAGGGTAACCATTGGGTCACTAATTGGGGTGGCGCGGCTAAAATCAGTTCATGCAAATCGAAACCACGTCCGCGCCCAAAAAATCATTCAAAGTCCAAATGCTCGCCGCTCGTGAGATCGCGATCATCCAGTCGGTCAACCGTTTGTTGGCCGAAAAAGGGTTCGATGCGATGACGGTGGACGAGGTGGCTGCCGAGGTGGGCATCGCCAAAGCCAGCCTTTACAAGCATTTCACCAGCAAAGAAGAGCTGGCCTGCGCCGCCATGGTCACCGCCATGCGCCGTGCCCAAGAGGTGATCCAGAGCACCGACGCCAGCTTGGCGCCGATCGATAAGCTCAAATTCGTGACCCGCTGGACCATGACGCTCAAGCTGCAAGGCCTGATGCCCTCATTGCCCAGCCAAAACTCCAGCCTGCGCGCTACCTTGATGGGCAGCAAAGATTACATGGACGGCTTGATCGAAGTCAGCGACGCCTTGGGCGGCTGGATCGAAGAAGCCCAAGCGCAGGGCCAGATCAACAAGGCGTTGCCAGCGGTGGCTGTGCTCTACACCTTGTTTGCCCGGGCCTGCGACCCGGTGCTGGAGTTCCTCAAAATGGGCGAGCAGCACACCGACGAGCAGATCCTCGATTTGGTGATGAGCACCTGTTTTGACGGGCTGAACGCCCGCTGAAGCCCGCGCTTCAGCGCACCAGCAGCACGGGCACTTTGCAGTTCGCCAGCACCTGGGTGGCGACCGAGCCCATGACCAAGTTGCCCAGCGTGCCATGGCCGTGCGAGCCCATCACGACCAAGTCAAATTTGCCACTGTCAGCGGTTTTGGAAATGGTCTCACCCGCGTGACCGACTTTGCTGATGGTTTGGGCGTCGATGCCGTGGCGCAGCAAAAACTTGGTGACCGGGCTGAGCACTTTTTCGGCTTCTTCGCGGTGGTAGGCCTCGACCATGTCTTTGCCCACCGCAGCGCGTGCGCGGGGGGGCAATTGGGGGCTCACCGTCAGCAGGGTGTAGCTGTTGTGGGTGCTGAACAGATCATCGTGCGTGGTCAAGTAGGCCAACATTTTTTTGGTGAAGGCGCTGCCATCAATGGCCAATAAGATTTTCATGAGAGGCTCCTGTTGCGGATCAAACAAGGCTTGACCTTAAGCCTTGTCTGACCGCGCGGCCTTGACTTGGGTCATGAAACGCGCTGTTTCAACCGAGACCATCTCACGCCAAGCACGCCAGCGCATGTGCCTTGGGCGTCAAAGGCTGATCACCTCGGTCGCCTTGAAGGTCCGCTGCTCGTGTTTGTGCGCGTAACCCAAGGGATTGGCCACCACACGGCAGCCATTCACGGTGTAGTTGCTGGGGCAGTGCAAATGCCCATGCAGCCAAAGCTGCGCTTGGGGCAGCAGCGCGTCCAGTGCATTGCAAAACCCGGCCGTGCCTGGCACCAGGCCGTAGCGCGGGTCGGCGCTGTGCAAACTGGGTGCGAAGTGTGTGACGACCACGGTGCTGCCGTCAAACGGGGTGCTCAAAGCCTGACGCAGCCAATCTTGGCACTGCAGGGCTTGCTCACGCAGCCCTTGGGCCAACCAAGCTTCGCCGTGTCGCGTGGTCTTGGCTTTTCGCAGGTAATAGTTGGCGGCTCTGAAAGCTTTGTCGCGGGCCTTGAGTTGGCGCGTGAATTGGCTGTTGGGGTGGCTGAAGTGCGCCGGAATTTTGTCCTTCAGCGGATCGGGGATGGGCTGCCCAGCCAGCGGCCCCAGCGCGTCAAAGTCGGTCCACAGCGTGGTGCCGACAAACCGCACCGCGCCCAGTTGCACCACTTCGCGCTCCAGCCAGGTGATGCCCAAACGGGCGCAGGTGTCTTGCAGCCGGGCGTGGGCCTCGTCAAAGTCCAAGCCATCGTACTCGTGGTTGCC